>CAUYTY010000235.1 GCA_963575655.1 Gammaproteobacteria bacterium
CAATGAAAAAAACTCGCCCATCATCCTGGCTTTTTTCGGGCAAGGCCAAGAAAAGAAAAAGGGGCCAGGGCCGGCCCCCGGCGCGGCCGACCCCGCCGAACCCGTTTGGGGGGCCCACTCCCCTAACCCCCCCCCCCGGCCCCCTCTCCTGTTAAGGGGGGGGGGGGGCCGGGAGGTGAGGTGGTCCGGAGAGTTAGGGGGGAGTGAACGGTTAGCTTGGCCCAGCTACCGCCACCCAGGTTGGGCGGGCGAGCCGATCCACGCCGTTCGGGGTGGGATAGATTCGCCTTTGAGTACCAACGTTAATGGTCCGAGCACCGCCCCATCCCCCACCTCGGCATCGTAGAGCACTATTCCGCGAGCGCGAATAGTACTGTGTGCGCCAATCCGCACATGACCAATCTTCATGATGCGATCCTCAAAGAGATGAGTCTGCGGGCCTGACCAGGCATTAAGCTCGGCGTAATCACCAATCTCTACGCAATCGAACTCGGTAAAGTCGGTAGTATCAAGATAGACCCCTCGCCCAATCCGCATTCCTAACAGACGCAACATCGGAGGGAGCATCGGGGTACCTCGTAACATATCCAAGAAGTTTGGCACCGCAATTGCCTCATAGAGATTGGTAACCGCCTCGGAGAGCCACACAAATGGCGTCCACATCGGGACTGCGCGTGGCACATAGCGACCAATTAATAGCCATTTCAGCGCCAAGACAAATAGGAACGTACCCACACCGTACCATAATCCGTCAATGGCTAGATCCTGCGCAAACACGAGACCGGATTCATTGACCGCATCATCAAAGGTTGTAAGTACAATCAGATAACCAACTCCAATGGTAATTGCTAGGGGTAGCACTATCCGTATCGTCTCCACCAATGTGCGGCCTAATCGCCTCCGCCAAGAGGGACGGAAGGTTAGCCTCTCGGGAAAACCTACCAACGTCTCTCGGGCCGGTAGAAGAATTGGCGGCGAACCCACCCAAGTATCGCCCTCATGGATCTTTCTGGTCTCTGGCGTATAACTCTGTACGCCGATCAACACATTTTCTGGTAATACCGTACCGTCCGGGACATAGGCACCATTACCAATAAAACTACGATGCCCAATTACTGTAGGTTGCACCGTCATCCAACCGCCATCAATCTCATCGTCGCCCAGCATCACCGCGTCGGCGATAAAGGTTTCATCACCGAGGGTCAACATATCGGGCACTACCCCCATGGCGGTTGAGATCTCGGCATTTTTACCGACCGATGCGCCGAGTAATCGGTACCATAAAGGGGCGTAGACGGTGGCGTAGACCCCATGCAATATATGCATGCTGCATTCTTGGATCTGATTGGTGAGCCATTTCCGGTAATACAAGGAACTGTGCACCAGCCAACTGCCGGGCAACAAGTTTGGCAATGTCAACCAACGAATCGCTGCCGATAACAATGCGGTCAAGAGGATCAGCATCGCACTTGCGGGAATGGCCAAGAGAAAATAACGAAAGGCCACGATCAATGAACTGGTATCCTTGTCCAGTCCCGCCAACCATCGGTCGTCGAGCGCGTCTACAACCATGAAGGTGGGAAAGATCGGCATAAAGAAAAGGACCGCCACTAATAACGCCCCGAGGCCGTAACCAATCCTCTCTAAACGTCTCCGTAATTGGGTCACAGGCCAGCGGCGGGGCCGCTGTAAAGGGTCCACAACCCCTATTTTACGCGCGGGCGCGCCACTCCAGTGTTCGTATGCGCCTATCGCTTGCCCCTCCGCAAGGGCCGAGAGTCCATCTAATTTCCCAAATTCGGCAACTGACGTATTACCCTCCATTACGGAATAAGAACCGATCGACGCTTCCCGGCCGATGTGAATACGACCGATGATCAATTTGCCGTGTTCGACCCGGGCATTCTCCAAGTTCACCACATTGCCCAAGCTTGCGCCATAGTCAATAGTCAATAGCGAGGGTACGCGTAGCGTCACCGAACCAATTACAACCTCCCGATCGATCTTTGCACCAAGCGCACGTAAAAAACTAGTTTGAAGTGAACAACCCGCTAACAGATAGGCTGGTGCGATATCTATCAATCGTTCGGATAGCCACCAGCGGAAATAGGTTACGCCCCACAATGGATAATGGCCAGGCGCAACCTCTCCAAAAACACTGCGCACCCCGAATATGGCAACAGCAAAGGCCAGTAATTGCCCGACGACGAATACTAATACCGAGCTGGTGGCTGCCCACGCAATACTGTCGCCCGGGTCGCCGGTTAGGTAGTGGTACATAAAGAAAGGCGCCAGCCAATGACTAATGTGCAGACAGATCAAAAGCGGCAGGGTTGCTGCCTGGGCAAGCCCACAGGCCATGCGATGCCAGGTTGGGATGGTATGGCTGGATGGTGGCACTTCATCGGAGACTTGACCCTCTGGTGCTACCTCTGGATTGAGTGCGGTTAATGCCTCCGCGATTCGATCAATGCGGCGGTGGCGGTAGACCTCGCCCAGGGTAATGCGCGAGAAACGCGCATCTTGGCGAAGATGAGATACCAGGCGTGCGGCTAATAGCGAATGGCCTCCTAGGTCATCGAAAAAATCGGCGGTTCGTGTGATCGGTTGTCCGGGAAAGAGTTGCCCCAGACCTGCGAAAAGAATTTCCTCGGCGATAGTTTCCGGTTCATCACCCGTCGCAGCAATCAGGGAAGGGAGCACTATCGTGCCGAGGGCCCTACGGTCAATCTTGCCCGAGGCGAGGCGCGGCATCTGTGTAAGAGACTCAAAGCGGTTTGGCACCATGTAGGGCGGTAGCTTGGCCTTGAGGGCGGCGCGTAGCACCATTGCCGTGACCACCGTAGCACCGTCAGTGAGATAAAAGGCGACGAGTTGGTCTACTCCCCCGTCTTGACGCATCACCACTGCTGCGGTGGTGATGCCCGGTTGCTGCGCGAGAAGTGCTTCGATCTCACCGAGTTCGACCCGAAAACCACGGATCTTGACTTGGTCATCGACACGCCCAAAGCACTGAACTTCCCCATGCTGATTGATACTTGCCAGGTCCCCGGTGCGATACATCCGCGCTTCGTGTGGCGCATTTGCCCATGGATTGGCGATGAATTTCGCTTGGGTAAGCTCAGGTCGCCCAAGGTAGCCATGCGCCACCCCCGGACCAATGATGCACAGCTCGCCGACCGCATCGCTCCCCAGTGGGAGACTGTCCTCGCCCAGGACCAAGAGACCATAGTTGGGGAGAGGGCGACCGATGGTGACGGGTTTGCCACGCTCTAGGCGAGCGGCACTGGCGGAGACGGTTGCCTCGGTAGGACCGTAGGTATTGAAGACTTGGCGATGGGGGGTGGCCCAACGTTCGACCAGTGCCTCCGGGCAGGCCTCGCCGCCGAGGTTGATGAGGCGGAGACTCAGCACATCGCGTGGAAACATCGCCAGGAGGGTCGGCACCACATGCAGCACTGTGACCCCCGCATCCTCCAACACGGCCGGTAGGGCCTCCGGATCGGTGACCAAGGACCTCGGACTGACCCATAACGTCGCTCCCACCAGCCAAGCAATCCAGATCTCCTCAAAAGACATATCAAACGCTACCGAAAAGCCCTGATATACCCGATCCTGTGCCACGATCCCGAGTACGTCGTTTTCGCTGCGCACGAAATGGCAGATGCTGTGGTGGCTGATCACAATCCCTTTTGGCTTGCCCGTGGAACCTGAGGTGTAAATGGCGTAGGCCGGATGAGTGGGTAGCAATCCTTCGCGCCGCCGCCAGTCTCCGCAGGGTTCAGACTCGAGGGCGCGCAAACTGAAGATGGGTACGGATAATCCCACGATCTGTTCACGCCATTCATCTGCCACCACAATGCCCGTTGCCTCGGCATCGGTCAGGCATACGGCGACACGCTCGATCGGAGTATCCGCATCAAAGGGCAGCCAGGCAGCCCCGGCCTTGGTGATGGCGAGCTGCATCACCAGCAGATCGATCCCACGCGGTAACCAAAGACCGATAAATTGACCAGGTTGTACCCCAGCCACGAGCAAGTGGTGGGCTGCACGGTCGGAGGCACGATTGAGTTCGGAGTAGGTGAGGGTACGGTTACCAAAGACCAGTGCCGTCTGATCAGGCAGACGTTGTGCAGTGGCTTCCAGCAGGTCTGGTAAGGTTTCTTCGCGTAACAAGTCGGGGCGATGGGCGCCACGAACCAAGTAGGGAAAGGGGGCAGTAGGATTGGGTATGAGTGTCATTAACGGGCAACAAGACGGGGAGGCGCTAGGGGCAAAACGGGACTTGCTTATATCGGAAAATCATCGCAAAAACTACCCTGCCATCCGATCTTGTCTGTTGAACAGTCTATGGTGGATCCACAAGTCAAGACAAAAATTAATTTAGTTTAGGCTATGGTTGTTGACTTCACAGCAGGGTGTGCTGCTGCCTAAATTCTGCAGGTTCCATCCATATTGGATATATCCAGAGCAGAACTAGACAGTTCCACCGCTTTCCACCCCCCTCCCCAGCCCTCCCCGTAAACGGGGAGGGAGTAGGCCGCAGACCTCACCCCGTTTACGGGGGGATTGAGGGGGGACGATTGGATGCGATCCCGAATTTTGAAAGGTGGCAACTTGGGTTAGCTTAAACTACTGTCCGATTTTCGGGGGCCACTATATAGACAGGCGGAACCAGCAGAAGAGCCCCCAGCGGTGGCAGATTTAGATTCAGGGAATAGGGCCGCCCCATCCAGGAAAAATCCTCAGTAGTAACGCTTCCACAGTTGCCCACCCCACTACCTCCATAACAAGTCGCGTCGCTATTGAAGACCTCGTGGTAGATTCCTCGCAGTGGAACTCCTACTCGATAGCCATAACGCACCACCGGCGTGAAATTAATCACCACTACTACGCACCGTTCACCGTCACGACGCAGAAAAATTACCACCGATTGGGCTGCATCGTAACAATCGATCCACTCGAAACCTTCACCATCGAAATCGTAACGGTGGAGAGCAGAGGTATCGCGGTAGAGATGGTTCAGATCGGTGAGGAGCGTCATTACCCCACGATGATGGGGATCCTCCAACAATGTCCAATCCAGGGTTCCGTCGTGATTCCATTCTCGGATTTGACCAAATTCCGCCCCCATGAAGAGCAACTTTTTCCCAGGATGGGTATAAATCCAGGTATAGAGCAACCGAAGATTTGCAAAACGCTGCCACGTATCACCGGGCATCTTAGTGAAAAGAGAACCTTTACCATGTACTACCTCATCATGAGAGAGCGGTAGCAGAAAGTTCTCCGTAAAGGCATAGAGTAACCCGAAGGTGAGATTCTGATGATGGTAGTGACGATAGATGGGGTCTTGGGAGAAATAATTTAGCGTATCGTGCATCCACCCCATGTTCCATTTAAGCGTGAAACCTAATCCCCCTAACCAAGTCGGACGCGAGACCATTGGCCAGGCGGTAGATTCCTCGGCAATTACCATGACTCCGGGATGAGCACCGTGCAACATGGTATTAACCTCACGCAAGAATTCAATTGCCTCCAAATTCTCACGCCCCCCATGGCGATTGGGCAGCCATTCACCAGGACCACGGGAATAATCCAGATAAAGCATCGAGGCCACAGCGTCTACCCGCAGGCCATCGAGGTGAAACTCCTCTATCCAGTACAAGGCGCTGGCGAGCAGAAAATTTCTCACTTCCTTGCGGCCATAATTAAAGATCAACGTCCCCCAATCGCGATGTTCTCCCAGGCGTGGGTCTTCGTGTTCGTAGAGGGGGGTACCGTCGAAACGCGCCAAGCCATGCGGGTCTTTGGGGAAATGGGCAGGCACCCAATCGAGAATCACGCCTAACCCGTAGCTGTGGCAGTAATCTACAAAGTAACGAAAATCATCAGGACTACCAAAACGGCTGGTTGGGGCAAAATAACCCAGACTCTGATAACCCCAAGAACCATCAAAGGGATATTCAGTAATCGGGAGTAATTCGACGTGGGTAAAGCCCAGCGCAACGACGTGTTTCACCACTCGATGGGCCAATTCGCGATAGTTCAGAAAATGACCGTTGACATCGTGTTGCCAGGATCCCAGGTGCATTTCATAGATTGACACAGGACCATGGCGCCAACGTTCCTCAGGACGGCGTGCCAGCCATTCAGCATCTTCCCAAGCGTAATGACTTGGGGCCGCGACTACGCAGGCCGTGGCCGGACGCAGCTCAAATTGTTGGGCGTAGGGATCAGATTTGAGATGGAGGCTACCCTGCTCACGGTTACGAATCTCAAACTTGTACAGGGTTCCAGCCTTGAGTCCAGGGACGAATAACTCCCACACCCCGCTCCCCCCCCGCGCCCGCATTGGATGGACACGTCCATCCCAACGATTAAAGTCGCCCACCACGCTCACCCGTGCGGCGTTGGGTGCCCAGGTCGCGAATAGCACTCCCTCTATTCCTTCCACTGCCCAAGGGTGGGCACCAAAGAAGCGGTAGGCATGCCAGTGGTGACCCTCACCGAAGAGATGTAGATCAAAGTCTGGGACCTGAGGCGGAAGGCAATAGGGGTCGTGCTGGGTATGAAGGCGACCCTCCTGGTCGCACCAACGTACCTGATAGTGTGGGGTTAGTTGTCCCCGCGCCCCGTACCATTCGAACAAGTCGGTGTCGTGCTGGCGCGTCATCGACAACACCTCTATCCCATTGAGGAGTTCCACAGATGCGGCGCGGGGTAGAAAGACACGCACCACCTCCTCCTCCCCCATCCCATGGAGATGTAGACCGAGAACGGCAAATGGGTCGTGATGACGCGCTTCAAGGATGCGCCGTACGGCGTCGGAGATGTTGTCATTCATTTTGCAATTTCCAGCGACATGAGGATGTCATCGAGATACTGTTATCATTAATTGCCCACTTAGGCCACGTAGAATACCTTCATGACACTCAACCTTACTCCCAAACCCCGCTTTGTAAGCCGACTCACCCGCAACACCCTGGCCCTAATCATGGCCGGCGGTCGTGGATCGCGCCTCATGCAGCTCACTCAGTGGCGCGCCAAACCGGCGATGCCCTTTGCCGGAAAATTCCGTATCATTGATTTTCCGCTATCCAACTGCATAAATTCAGGCATCCGACGCATCGGTGTGCTGACACAGTACATGGCTCACCCACTGATCCTCCATATCCAGCAGGGATGGGGATCCGGGCGTCCGGAGTTTGGTGAGTTCGTAGAGTTGCTCCCCGCCCAGCAGCGGACCGGGGCCTCTTGGTACGAAGGCACTGCCGACGCGGTCTACCAAAATCTAGACATCATCCGCCGCCACGATCCCGAGTTCGTACTCATCCTGGCCGGGGACCACGTCTACAAGATGGACTACGGCGAGATGATCGCCCACCACGTCAAACACGAGGCAGACATGACGGTGGGCTGTATCGAGCTACCCACCGATCAGGCCAAGGGTCTGGGGATCATGACCGTAAATAGGGACGGACGGGTGACTCGCTTCACTGAAAAACCGGAACACCCCGAATCTATCCCCGGTCGTGAGGGAATAACCCTTGGTTCGATGGGAATATACGTCTTCAATACGCATTTTCTCTACGAGCAACTCATCCGAGACCACGACCTGGATCGTTCTAGCCATGATTTCGGGAAGGATATTATTCCCTACATCATTGAGAAATACCGTATCCATGCCTATCCGTTTCGGGATAACTCAACCAACGAGCAGGCTTACTGGCGCGACGTGGGGACCGTAGATGCCTTTTGGGAAGCCAATCTGGAATTAATCGGGGTTGCCCCCGAACTCAACCTCTACGACGAAAGTTGGCCGATCTGGACCTACCAAGCCCAACTCCCCCCAGCCAAGTTTGTCTTCGACGACGATAATCGTCGCGGCATGGCCGTAGACTCCATGGTTTCCGGTGGTTGCATTATGTCGGGGGCCACTATTCGGCATTCTTTGCTGTTCTCTAACGTTAAGGTCCATTCCTATGCCCAGGTGCAAGACGCGGTGATTCTGCCCAATGCAGATATTGCTCGTCACGTCATCATTAAGCGTGCGGTTATCGACGAGGGATGCAGGATCCCCGAAGGCATGACCATCGGTGTAGACCTCGAGGAAGACCGCAGGCGCTTTTATGTCACTGAGAACAATGTGGTATTAGTAACCCCCGAGATGCTTGGTCAGGAGTTGCATCGTGTCCGTTGATACCCGTTTGCCGGTCGTGCTGTGTTGGCACATGCACCAACCTCAGTATCGTGACCCACTTTCTGGGGAGTACATCCTACCTTGGACCTATCTCCACGCCATCAAGGACTACGTGGACATGGCGGCCCACCTGGAGGATTGTCCAGCTGCACGGGCGGTGGTCAACTTCACCCCCCTACTTCTGGAGCAAATCGAGGATTATCGCCTCCAAATCTCGCAATATCTGCGTTATAGCACCCCCATTCGTGACCCTCTGCTGGCCGCGCTGGCGGGCACAGGTCTCCCGAGTCACCTTGAGGGGCGGCGCGATCTGGTGTACGCCTGCCTACGCGCCAATGAACAACGTCTGATCGGACGCTTCCCGCTCTACGCCGAACTGGTAGAAATGGCGCGCCTCGCACTGCGGCGACTTGAGGGTGTGAGCTACCTAGCCAACCAATTCCTCGTAGACCTAGTGGTCTGGTACCACCTCGCCTGGATCGGTGAAAAGGTCCGCCGCCAGAATCCTGATATCCAGCGCCTCCAACAAAAGGGGGCGCACTATACCACCGAGGATCGGCGTGACCTGTTGATTATTCTTGGTGAATTGTTGGAGGGATTGTTGCCCCGCTATCGAACCCTGGCAAACACGGGTCGGATCGAGTTGTCCATGACCCCCTGGGGCCACCCAATCCTGCCCCTGCTGCTGGACTTGAACGTTGCCAAAGAGGCGATGCCCGATGTGCCACTTGGTAGACATCTCCGCTACCCCGGCGGTGAGGAGCGGGCACGCTGGCACCTGGAAGAAGGGTTGGCAGTTTTCGAACGGTTTTTGGGCCGTCGTCCTACCGGTTGTTGGCCTGCCGAAGGGGGGGTAAGTAACGCCACCCTCACACTTCTCGGAGAGATGGGTTTTCGCTGGTGTGCATCAGGTGAATCGGTATTGCGTAACAGCCTCAATCGCCACCACCGGCATCAAGAGGGAAACTGGTTACATCGTAGCTATCACTTTGAGCCCACTCACTCGCAGACTGAAACACCGCTGACTTGCTTCTTCCGAGACGATGGACTGGCTGATCGCATTGGTTTTCTCTACTCCACCTGGCACGCCGACGATGCCGTGGGCGACCTGGTCCATCACTTGGGCAATATCGCCCTTGCTGTGAATCACATTCATTCCACCGATGCGATCCACCGCAATGCCATAGTTTCCATTGTGATGGATGGTGAAAACGCCTGGGAATACTATCCAGAGAATGGTTATTACTTTCTTTCCGCGCTCTATCAACGCATCGCGGAGCATCCCCACCTCCGGCTGGCCACTTATTCGGAGTATTTGGATCAAAGTCGGGTTGCCACCTCGCTACCCAGTGTCGTAGCGGGGAGCTGGGTGTATGGTAATTTCTCCACCTGGATCGGAAGTACAGACAAAAATCGTGGCTGGGACATGCTGATCGAGGCTAAACGCTGTTTCGATGCGGCGGTTGCAACGGGTCGCCTCAAGGGTGAACAACTCAAGGAGATCGAGCGTTTACTCGGAGTGTGCGAAAGTTCCGATTGGTTTTGGTGGTTCGGCGACTACAACCCCGAGGAAACAGTGAGTAGTTTTGAGCGGCTCTTCCGTCGCCAGTTGACGGGTCTTTACCAGACGCTTGGCGAGGCCCCCCCTGACTACCTGACTCAGAGCTTCACCCGTGGCAGCGGTAGTCCACAGCTAGGGGGTGTAATGCGCCCCGGACAGGCAACATGACCGATATGACCATGGCTCCTTTCCTGCAGCGCGCGGCAGGTATTCTGCTTCATCCTACCTCTCTACCAGGACCTAACGACCACGGTGACCTGGGTCCGCACGCCTACTACTTTGTTAAATTCCTAAAAGATTGCGGATTTCGGGTCTGGCAGACCCTCCCATTAGGTCCAACCCATGTGGACCTTTCGCCCTACAACTGCGTCTCGTCACATGCTGGGAACCCGCTCCTCATCAGCGGAAAGGCACTGTACGACGCGAATTGGCTCGACGATCAGCAACATCTCCTCGTCCCTAGTTGTCCCGATCCCGAAGGCAGTCGGCGGGCGATGTTGGTGGCGGCCCATTGCGGTTTTGAACGGCACGCCTCCCCCGAGGACCATGCGGAGTTTAAGGAATTTACCGTCAAGTGTACCCACTGGTTGGAGGATTACGCCCTCTACCAGGCCCTTCGTGATGCCCAAGGGGGTCTACCCTGGTACGACTGGCCTGTACCGCTGAGGGACCGCGCCCCAGCGGCCTTGGAACAGGCCCGTCGGACCTTGAGGGCGGCCATGGAACAGGTAAGATTCGAGCAGTTTCTCTTCTTTCGTCAGTGGCAAACCCTGCGTCGTCACGCCAACGCCCACGGAATTCGCATGTTTGGCGATGTGGCCATCTTTGTCGCCCATGACAGTGTTGACGTGTGGTCGCATCGCGAGTGCTTCCAACTTGACCCACGAGGACAACCCACAGTAGTCGCGGGGGTACCGCCAGACTATTTCTCGGAAACGGGCCAACGCTGGGGGAATCCGCTCTACGACTGGGAGAATCACGAAGAAGAGGTCATCGCCTTGTGGGTGGATCGGATGCGTACTCAAGCGGAGCTATTCGACCTGGTGCGTATCGATCACTTTCGTGGACTTGAGGCGCATTGGGAGATCCCAGCCACTGAATCCTTACCTGTGACAGGGCATTGGGTGCCCACCCCTGGAGACAAGCTACTCACCACTCTGCGTCAACAGTGCGGAGCTTTGTTGCTAGTAGCAGAGGATCTGGGGGTGATTACTGAGGGGGTGGATCGCCTACGTCGGAAACATGACCTGCCGGGGATGCACGTTTTGCAATTTGGATTTGATGGTGACCCGCATAATCGTCATCTCCTACACGCCCACGACCCGGCCAATTTGGTCTACACCGGGACCCACGATAATGATACGACCCTGGGTTGGTTCAACGCGCTGCCTAACTCGATTAAGGAGCAAGTCCTCAGTTATTTTGGTTACCCTGCCGAATCGATGCCGTGGCCCATGGTACGTTTTGCCTTCGCCTCAGTAGCGCCCCTGGCCATTCTGCCCATGCAAGATGGATTAGGTCTAGGCAGTGAGCATCGGATGAATGTTCCCGGAACCAGCAACGGTAACTGGCGCTGGCGTTTTGATTGGTATCAGGTATCGGAAGAGATAGCGAATCGGCTGGCTAGTTTTACGCGATGTTATGGCCGCAATTAACCAACTTTGGAAGTCAGGTCTTACATTCTACATTGGTGGTAACTACTCAAGTAGCGCCAACGGTGCGATCTTATACCAGCCTGGGGCAATGCCCCAGGAATGACAAAAGATATATCAAAGGACTGAAGGCCCACTCCATGAATCAGTAACATCGATGAGCTTACGTAGAATGCGATTCGTTCCTCACCGTATCCTACGCGGATTTAGATTGACCTCATGCCCACGGGATCGGTTGACATCGTTAGATGATAGATGATGGGTACTGCCATCCGCGATAATAGTAGAGAGGCCACCTCACCCGCCATCAGCGAAATGGCTAACCCCTGAAAGATTGGATCAAACAGGATGACACTCGCCCCTACAATCACGGCAGCAGCGGTGAGCATCATTGGACGGAAACGCACAGCACCGGCGTCGATGACGGCATCAGCGAGCACCATGCCCTGTTGTAACCGTAATTGGATGAAATCTACCAGGATAATGGAATTGCGTACTACGATCCCTACGCCAGCAATAAAACCAATCATCAATGTTGCTGTGAAAAACGCGCCCAGCATCCAGTGGGCAGGAAGAATGCCGACCAGAGAAAACGGAATCGCCGCCATAATGATAAATGGGGTACGAAATGACCTGAACCACCCCGCCACCAGGATATAAATGAGCACCAATACCGCCAAAAAGGCCTGACCTAAGTCGCGAAAGACCTCATAGGTGACGTGTGACTCACCGTCCCATTTCAACGCTGGACGATCCGCCGCGAAGGGTAAACGAGTAAACCAAATGTCCATGGGTTGACCGTCTTTCGCACCGGCAGGAATCAAAGTGTTGCAGAGCAACGTACCGTGAGTTCCATGGAATCTTAATCCTGTGGAGAGGTCGTAAGACTTGGGGGAGTTGTCGGCTGCGATACAATCTGCGTAATACTCCCCGCTAAGGGGAGTATTACTGGCGAAAACCAAGCCATTCCTCGTGCAGCCTCGATGAAGCAGGAACCGAACGCCATTTGTCATCCTGATAGATGGATAAGTTTCGGAGAATGGTTCATATCCCTATATCTGAATTCCGGCAATCCTTGTGTAATTATTCACCTCCTTGAGGGGGAGAGTGAACGGTAACAACTTGGCGGTCTAGTATCCAACTTGTCTTACGCTCCCACTAACTGTACTGCCTCCGCTACATCTACGGTTACCAGGCGCGATACGCCGGGTTCTTGCATGGTGACACCGGTAAGATGCTCGGCCATTTCCATGGTCGCCTTGTTGTGAGTAATAAAAATAAATTGTACCTTCTCTGACATTTCCTGAACCATGCGACAGAAACGGCCAACATTGGCCTCATCGAGGGGAGCATCTACTTCATCGAGTAGACATACGGGGGAGGGATTGAGTTGAAAGATGGAGAAGACCAGGGCCACCGCAGTTAGTGCCTTTTCACCACCGGACAATAAATGGATGGTGCTATTACGTTTACCCGGAGGGCGGGCCATGATGGTCACGCCAGTTTCCAGAAGATTTTCGCCGGTCAATTCCAGATAGGCGTGTCCACCGCCGAAGAGGCGTGGGAAAGTGACCTTGAGACCCTCATTCACCTGGTCAAAGGTCTCTTGGAAACGTTGGCGAGTCTCGCGGTCGATGCGTCGAATAGCGTTTTCTAGGGTTTCCACCGCCGCCGAGAGGTCGGTGTGTTGGGCCTCGAGATACTGCGACCGCTCGGACGCGGCCTTGTGTTCCTCGATGGCCGCTAGGTTGATTGCCCCAAGACGTTGGATCTGACGCGCTAGGGTATCGAGGCGCTCCTGCCAAGGGGCCTCTTCGGCTTGGGCCGGAAGGGTCGTGAGAATATCGGGCAGGGAGACCTCGGCCTCGGTGGCCTGCTCCTCGACACCCTGCGCCCGCACTACTACCTCTTGGTGGGCGACTCGGGCCGCCGTCAATTCGGTGCGCAACTCTTCCACGATGCGCTCCCCCTCGGTACGACCGCGCTCTAACTTCCGCAAGCGATGGTCGGCATCCTCCACACGCCGCCGTGCGCGGTTGAGTTGTCCCTCTACCTCCAGGCGTACCGTCAGGCGTCCCCGGAGTTCTGCCTCGAAGGCGTCAATGGGGGCCTCGGCACCCGCCAGGGTCTCTGCCAAAGCTTCGACCTGCGCCGTTAGTTCCGTCACTCGGGCATCGATCCGCAGCAAACTCGCACGTGTCGCATCCAGACGGGTACCGACGGTACGCACCTCCAGGGCCAAACGGTGGGCCTGGTCGCGGGCGTTCGTCGCGGCGGCACGGGTTCGCTCGACGGTAATACGCCGTTCATCGCGCTCCTGGGTCAGAATATTGCGTTGTTCGGCAAACGCATCGACTTGTTCCAGGGCCTCGTGTAAGCGATGACGGACCTCCTCAGACTGCGCTACGGCCTCCTGAACCTGATCCACCACCTCGGTCAGTTCCCCGCGCAGTCGCACCACCCGTGCCTGGACCTGCTCCAAACGCGCGTGTTGGGTGCTCAGGCGGGCACGGAGGTCCGCATGGGTGCGTGCTGCCTCATGGGATGCCGCTGCCGCACGCTCGCGCCCACGTTCCAGATCGGCCAACCGAATTCTCCCCTCCTCCAACGCCGTGGCCTGGGCCTCTACCTGGTCTTCGGCGGCCTCCAGCTCCGTGCGCAGGTGTCGAATATCCTGCTCCCGGGCCAGCATCCCGGCATGACCATCGGAATCCCGCACCACCCGCAACCAATCACGTCCCAGCCACAGGCCATCAGGCGTGACCACCGACTCACCGAGAGCAAGGGTGTCGCGTAGGGTTAGGGCAGCGGACAGGTCCGGCGCGGTATAGATCCCAGATAACAATTCCGTCATCGGCCAGGGGGCGCGTACTTGGTCTGTGAGTCGCGGGCCTGCTGTCGTACTCGATGCTTTCTCGGGAAGCGGGTTACAAGAGGATGGGGAAGATTGCTGCGACGGGGAGGTTGACCACAGCCCCAGCATTCCTTTTTCGAGCTTCACCGCCACCAGGGCCGTCGCCGGGAGGTTGGGGACGCACACCGCTTCCAGATGCGGACCGAGCACCACCTCGACCGCCCGCTCCCAACCATGTGCTACCTCCAGCCCCTCCGCCAAACGTGGGGTGCGAAGCAGGTCATGACGCTCCAACCAACCCGCCACCGCGCCCTTACCCTTGCCGAGGGCGGCCTGCTGAAGAGTCTCCAACGAGGTCAACCGTCCACGCAGGTGCTGGAGGTGACTCCGCGCACGGTCGAGCTGGCTGGCGAGATGATGATTGGCGTCACGCTGGGTACCGATGGCCTGATTGGCCGTGGTCAGGGCCTCTGTGAGGTCCTCCTGGTGGGCGTCGTGGGCCTCCAAGGCCTCTTCAAGACGCTCAACCTCGGCCTCCAGGGGGGCGGGATCGAGAGACGCTGCCTCTTGTTCGAGGCGCTCCCGGCGTCGGGTTAGTTGGTCCTGTTGCTGTTCGAGGTGGGTGAGGCGGGTTCGCTCTACCTGGGCGGTCTGGGCCGGTCCTTGGGCGGTACGGTTTAGGTCCTCCCAGCGTGCTTGCCACGTCGTCCAGGCCCCTTCCGCTACTGCCAAATCCTCGGCAGTGATTGCGGCCAGTTCCTCGGCTGCCGCCAAAGCCTCCTCCTGATCGGCAAGACCCGCCACCAAACGCTGCGCCTCTTCCTGGTCCGCGCCACGGTGGGCGACAGCTTGGGCCAAGGCGGTACGGGCACGTTCTAGTTCAGCGGCTTGGCGCTTACGTCCGTCACGGGCGTGTTGGAGGGCCTGTTCGACCCGTGCCACCTCGGCCCCAGCGGCGTAGACCTCGCCCTGGACCTCGGCAAAGGCATCTTGGACTGCCCGTGCCGTCTCGCGGGCCTCTTCGAGTTCGGCCTCGGTGTGACGCAAGGTCGCCAATTGTCCTTCCAAGGCAACGGCGCTCGCCTGGATCGACTGTTCTTGCCCCTGACGCTGTTGGTCCAAGGTACGCCAGCGCAGCGCCAGAAGCTGGCCACGGGTGGTACGTTCCTCGGTCTTGAGTTCTTGGTAGCGTGACGCGGCCTCGGCCTGACGGGCCAGACGCGAGAGTTGCTGGCGCAACTCGGTGCGGATGTCCTCCAGGCGGTTCAGGTTTTCGCGGGTCTCGTTGAGTCGCGACTCGGTCTCCTTGCGTCGCTCTTTGTACTTGGAGATGCCCGCAGCTTCTTCCAGGAAGTTGCGCAGATCTTCGGGACGCGCCTCGACCAGGCGCGAGATCATTCCCTGCTCGATGATGGAATAACTGCGTGGCCCGAAGCCGGTACCGAGAAAGACATCAGTGATGTCCTTGCGTCGGCAACGGGTACCGTTCAGCGAATAGACCGATTGCCCATCCCGACTCACTTGCCGACGTACCGAGATCTCCGCATAGCGGGCGTAGTTCCCACCGATGCGTCCGTCGGAGTTGTCGAAGACCAGTTCCACCGATGCCTGTCCCACCGGTTTGCGTACTGTCGAGCCGTTGAAGATCACATCTGCCATCGACTCTCCGCGCAAGGTCTTGGCGGAGCTTTCGCCCATCACCCAGCGTACTGCGTCGATGAAGTTGGATTTACCGCAACCGTTGGGTCCCACGATCCCGACCAGGCGACTCGGGAGGTGAAAGGTTGTGGGATCGACAAAGGACTTGAAGCCTGCGAGTTTGATTCGGCGTAACTGCATCGGGGTAGTGGTCGGGTGAGCACGTTATAAAATCTGATGGTTACGCTATCACAGGGACTCCTGGATGCACAGCCCCGATCACTTGGTCACATCCCTGTTTTTTTGTCATCTGCGGTTTTGGTAGCGTTTCGCGGAATTCAGGAACGCCTGAGTATGTTGCGGAGACTTCGATGCACGAAGTTTTCGCAATGGCTACTCCAAATACACTATGTCGCCCTTTCAGGGCGGCAGTAAAATCTCGCCCCCAAACTCAGGGCCTACGGGCTGGTAGGCTACCACGCCGTTGGCGTGGTTAGTCAGGATAATTAAATGGTTGTGAGCTACGCAAGATCCCAAAGATCCAGAATGTTTTTTCCGTATAATCAGTAGACATTATCGGAAACCCAAAACCTCACCCCCCGCCCCCCCTCTCCTTAACAGGAGAGGGGGAGATTTTTTGCCTGTTCCGTTCAGGAGTTAAGCATAACAACGGAATAATTCTCCCCCTCTCCTGTTAAGGAGAGGGGGGCGGGGGGTGAGGTTTCCGATAATGTCTAGTACAGAAACAATCCCAATAATCCTGCCGCAGGGATGACCCAAACCATATCTATCCGAAGACGGAGCAATATCCACAGGGTGATAGCGAAGATCAGTAACGAGGCCCAATGTACTGTTGCCGTTCGACCGAAGGCAAATGCTGCTGCGCAGATCAGGCCAACCACGGCCGGTCGTATGCCCTTCAGGGCGGCGTTGACCACGGGAGAATGTTTTATACGTTCCAGGACGAGACTGCCGCTAACCATCAGCAGTGCTGCAGGGGCAAAAATTCCGACGGTTGCCGCCAATGCTCCAATCCAGCCTGCCACCTTGTAGCCGACGAATGCGGCACTGATCAGGATCGGTCCAGGGGTAATCTGCCCCATGGCAATGGCATCGACAAACTCCTGTTGGGTGACCCAATGCATGTTATTCACCACGCTTTCCTGCATCAGCGGGATGAAGACATAACCACTGCCGAACAGCATGAGGCTCATGCCGCTAAAAGTGATGAGCAGTTTGGTCGGTGAATTACCGCTCACCCCTGGTACCGGCACAAGAGCGAAGAGCAATACCGCAAGCAGTACCAGTAGCGCCATACCCAAAGTAAATCCAGAGAACGTAGCCGTCGGGGTGGATATCACCGGAGTCTGATTCGGTACTCGGCCGTAGAGTAGCCAACCTATCCCCCCAGAACACGCGACGATCGCCAGGGTACTAAAAAATCCGCCCACCATCAGCAGAAACAGGGCCGCACTCACGGTGATGAATAGTGCCGCCCAACCCTTTCCCTTTACTGCCTTTTGTCCCATATTCCAAGCAGTAATAACGATGATGGCCGTCATTGCAGGGATAAATCCTGCAAATGCCTTGGAAACAGCCGGAAGTTGTCCCCATTTGAAATAGGCGATGGTCAGCACAATAATCAGCAAAAATGCGGGCAAAGTCACCGCTACGGCACTGATTAATGCGCCCAAGCCGCCCCGAAGACGATATCCAACATAGGCCACAACATTCACTGCCACCGGTCCCGGCAAAATCGTTGCAAGAGAGATGCCGTCCAACATATCTTCTTGGGTAAGTAGGCGGTGGCGTTCCACCACCAGATTTTGCACTACGGCAATCAGTGACATAAAGCCACCAAACGCCACACTGCCGATCTTGAGAAAATTCCACAGCAGAAACCACAATGATACCTGAGTTTTCTCGGAAACGGGTGGTATCGGATGTGCTGTCGCGTCGCCTGCCATATTCCATCTCCTCTCAATGAATCTAGTCATCAGTTAATTGGCCGGAAATGAAAGACGGCCACCAACGTAAAGTTGCGCCGAGTGATGCACTTCGTACCTCAACGCATCAGTTAGTTAAATACGCTGGATTATGTAAGCGCTCTCTGGGCTCTGCGCAACGTTACACTGGTGATCCTGCGTGAAAATATTTAGAGCTTGCACCGCAATTTTATCTCTTCCAACAGCCCCTCTTGCTGTGAACGTTGTCTGCGATCGGTCGGATCCATTGCCTGAAGTACCGCCCCTTTACGACGAGCGTTTTCGGCGTTAAAACCTTGAAGGTCTTCCTCACTGAAGGCTAATTCGGCCCCTTTTTCTATTAAGGTGCGTTCATATCCCAATGCATCCAGCATCTCGCCGGCAACGGATTCGAAGATACGGATATCTTCGGGGCCGCTCTCTTTGCAAAACTTGCGGGTGTTCTGGCGCATGACGGACTGAGTAACATTAGCCCAAAGGCTGCTCTGCTTAGCGGTACGTTGCGCCTCCTGGGAGGTATGGAAACTCATCATCTTT
Organism: Gammaproteobacteria bacterium; assembly: GCA_963575655.1. Classification (NCBI taxonomy): domain Bacteria; kingdom Pseudomonadati; phylum Pseudomonadota; class Gammaproteobacteria; species Gammaproteobacteria bacterium. The sequence continues at coordinate 18,428 of CAUYTY010000235.1, forward strand.
TCCGTAAATTCTACCTCCATAAAATCGCAGAGGCGACGCAGGGTTGGCTCAGTATTTCCGACGAGATCTTCGTAGCTGAGACCGAAGAAACGATGCGAACCGACCTGGTTACGAATTTCCAAGGCGAGCTGTTGTACCTGTGCCCAATCCTTGGCAACGTGGTAGAAGTGTTTTTCGCCAACCACCGCCTTGCAGAAGGATACAGCAACATCCCTGCCGTCACGATACAAATAGATATACTTTGCACCGTCGAAATAGTGCTCGATTTCGGGAAGGTAGTAGATATTGGCTAGACTTTTGCAGCACCAGGTTCTTGCGCCTACCGCCTCCGCCATGAGGTCGTACACTGCTCCGAAGATAGCGACTAGGGAATTGTCGCGGCAACGTGCGGTTACATCATTGCGATCCAGAACGACGTTTTCCCAAGGTACCGGATTGAGTTCGACCAACCGGCACACGTCATCAACCAGTTGAAAGAACATTTTCGGCTGGGAGAGGTCACTATAGTACGAGAGCAACGGCATCATCCGTTGTAGGATGTGCGGCGGATGGGGGGCAACAATCCCCGGAATTTCATTCAGCATCAGACGCAATAGGTTGGAACCCGAGCGTTGGATGCCGATCATGATGAAAGGCGCAGTGTTTTTAGGCATCATGGCAATCCCGCTGTCATAGGGCCGGAGCCCGTTAGATCGGTGAATTTGCGTCTCCACCTTTCGGTGAATTTGCTTTTATCAGAAGCCGAACCGGATCAGAAATAATACTAACGTCCTATGTGTAACACCCAGTCAAAGAATGCGTCAGTGACGAGATCCACCGTATCACCGATTGACTCACCGTGAATCTCAAGTCGGTCCGCAATGCTCTGTAACGTACCCATATCTGCCCGGTGAAACCAGTGCCAGGCCTCGCGTGGTTCGTTGAATCGATATCCTGCGAACTCATAACGATTTTCCATCGCCGTTGGTTCCTGTTGTGTTGTACCTTGCTCATCATGTGGTTCCATATGTCCCCCAGTGATAGTATATAAATTGCTACGAAATAGTACCTGTAACACCATATATCATCCTTGAAGGAGCACCGGGAGTGCGACGCCCCCCAGCCCGGTTGCGTAATGTAATGGAGCAGAGGACGCAAGGGCAATTCTAAAGTCGCTGCCGTTGAGGTTCAGCCTGCCCGCCGGCCTTTGCA
>CAUYTY010000236.1 GCA_963575655.1 Gammaproteobacteria bacterium
ACGCGACGCGGGAGCGTCGCGGGATGCATTCCCACGCGGAGCGTGGGAACGATGATCCTTCCAACACCTCCAATAATCCTTCCTCCAACCGCGCGCCCAACGTAAATCTTCGCGCCCGTGGAAAGTCATCCAAATGTGGAATCAACCATCCCAATAGGTCGTGACATGCCTGCACTGCTTGGGGTACTCCAGCACTTTTTTGTTGTTTCCTCACAACATCCCCTCCAAAAAATAGCGACCGCGCTTCGCGCAGGAAAGTCAAAAACAAACCAAAGACAAGTCAAAGGCTAAAAACTGTAAAAGGAAAAAGATTAAAGAATAAAGTTAATCCTGGGCGAGGCGAAAACCGAGGTAATCGGTCCGGGCGACCGGCGTGTGCCAGAGGCGGTAGGCCGCGCGCACCCTGGCCGGAGTGACGAACCAGGAGCCGCCGCGCAGCGAGCGCCGAGCGCTGGCATCATTTTTGCCTGAACAACGTTGTTCACTTCCATTATACGGATCGGAATATTCCGAACATGTCCACTCCCACGCATTTCCCAACATATCGTATAAACCAAAGTCATTAGGTTTGAAGCTCCCCACCGGGGCTGTATATACATATCCATCTCGGCAATTGTGAACAGTCCGATCTGAAAACCGCTCTTTCGTGGAATAATCCGCCACGTTGGCATAATTGCACGCCTGACTAGGATCCTCTCCCCAATAGCGTGCGGTTATCGTCCCCGCCCGCGCCGCGTATTCCCATTCCACCTCGGTCGGCAACCGATAATGCCTTCCCGTCTCCCGGCTCAACCATTCCGTATAAGCCACTGCATCGTTCCACGATACGCAAATCACCGGATGATTATCCTCCTGACCAAATCCCACGTTACGCCAGTTAAATTCTTTCCTTTTATCCCAACTTGAACCTATCCAACCATAACAACCATCTCCCGCCTCCGCTTCGGTGGTATAACCAACACGCCGAACAAACGCCGCAAATTCTCCTTTAGTCACCTCATATAGCAAAGCCATTATAAAGTGATTAAACCCATGACATATTCAATTGATTTCCGTCGCAAAGTGCTCGCCATACAAGAACAAGAACAGCTCACCTACGCAGAAATCGCAAGCCGCTTTGGAATTGGGATTGCCACTTTGACGCGTTGGCGTTCACGCCTGGAGCCAAAACTAACTCGAGACAAACCCGCCACGAAAATTAATAGGGAATCGCTGGCGCGTGATGCTGAAATGCACCCTGACGCCTATCAATTCGAGCGAGCTAAACGTTTAGGGGTGAGTAGGAGCGGCATTGGTCAAGCATTAAAACGCATGAGAATCAGCTATAAGAAAAAAACACTATCACACCCAAAAGCAAATGAAGAGAAGAGAACAGCCTTTCAAGAGCGAATGGAAGTATATGAAACAGAAGGGAGAAGCATAGTTTTTATCGATGAGGCTGGATTCGCGGTGGATATGCCACGCCGCAATGGCTACGCGCCGATTGGCAAGCGTTGCGTTGGCAAGCAAGATTGGAATGCTAAAGGGCGAGTGAACGCCATTGGAGCGTTGATTGGTATGTGTAACGCTCTTTACCGGAACCATCAATAGTAATGTGTTTTACTCTTGGATCACCCAAGATTTACTCCCAAAACTTCCTCCCAATTGCGTTCTTGTGATGGATAACGCAACTTTTCATAAACGATTGAACATTCAACAATCCATCAAAAATGCGGGCCATATTCTGGGATATTTACCCCCCTTATTCGCCAGATTTCAATCCCATCGAACATAAGTGGGCGCAATCTGAACCAGTCCCCTCTTCTGCGGCCTACTCCCTTCCCGTTTACGGGGAGGGCTGGGGAGGGGGCAAGTAGGTGGCAACTTGAGTTATTCTTAATTCTTATTTTAATTCCTTCACGAAGCACCTTTGGTGGTCGTCCGCGACGACCAGAACGAAATACCTCGCAACAAATTCCGAATAACAAATTTCCATAACGGCGCTCACCATCCGTAACTAATGTAATGTCCCTTGTTTGCTCAACAACATTCCTAAGAATCTGTATTGCATAGAAAAACAGTGCGCGATCCTTTTTTCCACACCCTAATGCCCAAATAAAACGACTAGCACGCTCCATCAGCATAATCGTCCAGCCTTCGCTCTCTTCCACCGGAACGTTCTTATTTACTTTTGTGTATAGTTCATCTCCCTCAATCACCTGGGAAATAAACTGATGCACCAGTGCATAGATCATCAAAGTTCCTTTTAAATCAGAAAGTTTTCTCTCCCATTCTAATAACGTATTTTTTGCTATTCCAAAAAGTCGGCAGGCAGCGTTAAAGCCAATTCCCTCACTTCGCGCCTGGAGTACCTTTGCAATCAGGCTTATGGGTTTTTTTATATTCTCCATAAATGTTCCTTTTGTTTCTGAAAAAACATTCCGACAGCTATTGCATTCATAAAGATTTCTGCTGCCGTTGCTGGATGTATTATAAGTTTTGGAGATACGGCAGTCTTCAGAATTGCAATGAAGGCAGCGGATTGTGGTCAACATTAAGAGCTTCTTCAAATTATCAGGAAATGGGATGATTTTAGCTTAAGATAGAATAGTGTATAATTTTCAATCGATTATAGCAAGAATCAAAATAGACCAGTGCCCTCCCCTGCGAGCAGCTGGATTAGTGGCCGCTAAGTATACCCTCTAACTTCCTGTGGTCATCAAATTTGGCGAACGTATTGACTAATAATAGATTATTTTTACTTGCTTGTCCCCTAACCAACGCGCAGGTTAGTAATGTGTTTTACTCTTGGATCACCCAAGATTTACTCCCAAAACTTCCTCCCAATTGCGTTCTTGTGATGGATAACGCAACTTTTCATAAACGATTGAACATTCAACAATCCATCAAAAATGCGGGCCATATTCTGGGATATTTACCCCCCTTATTCGCCAGATTTCAATCCCATCGAACATAAGTGGGCGCAATCTGAACCAGTCCCCTCTTCTGCGGCCTACTCCCTTCCCGTTTACGGGGAGGGCTGGGGAGGGGGCAAGTAGGTGGCAACTTGAGTTATTCTTAATTCTTATTTTAATTCCTTCACGAAGCACCTTTGGTGGTCGTCCGCGACGACCAGAACGAAATACCTCGCAACAAATTCCGAATAACAAATTTCCATAACGGCGCTCACCATCCGTAACTAATGTAATGTCCCTTGTTTGCTCAACAACATTCCTAAGAATCTGTATTGCATAGAAAAACAGTGCGCGATCCTTTTTTCCACACCCTAATGCCCAAATAAAACGACTAGCACGCTCCATCAGCATAATCGTCCAGCCTTCGCTCTCTTCCACCGGAACGTTCTTATTTACTTTTGTGTATAGTTCATCTCCCTCAATCACCTGGGAAATAAACTGATGCACCAGTGCATAGATCATCAAAGTTCCTTTTAAATCAGAAAGTTTTCTCTCCCATTCTAATAACGTATTTTTTGCTATTCCAAAAAGTCGGTGGTGTCTTACGTTGACCTAACTGGCAGAGCGGGAAAGGAAATCCACTCATGAATTGTCCAAACATGATCGGTAAGACCAGCAGCCATGGCTGGTGTTCGATCTTTCCATTTTTCACGATCATCCTTAATACGCAGTGTTCGCACAGGCCAGCGGAAATTGTAGCTGAGTGCTACAAAGTATGTCATTGCATTAGACATTATCGGAAACCTCACCCCCCGCCCCCCTCTCCTTAACAGGAGAGGGGGAGAATTATTCCGTTGTTATGCTTAACTCCTCGACGGAACAGGCAAAAAATCTCCCTCTCTCCTGTTAAGGAGAGAGGGTCGGGGGGTGAGGTTTTGGGTTTCCGATAATGTCTAATGACTTCCGGCTTGTTCGCGATCCTCACCAATACGCGACGCAGGAGCGTCGCGGGATGCATTCCCACGCGGAGCGTGGGAACGATGTGACTTCGGTCCATTACCTGCGTGGATTACGAAACGATTGACGACAGCCAGCGATACCGATCTGGAGTCCTGGGGGGATGCTTTACTAACAGCGTCATCTCTGGAAGCAATATTCGGCCAGCCGTACCATTGAAACATCGCTCCCCTAGTTGCTGGTCAACCGGAAAGAAGAACAGGGAAGGTTTCGAATAATGCCTAACTCAAGTTGCCACCTATGCGGTGAGAAACGAAAAAGCCCCTCTCCCCCAGGAAAGGGGAGAGAAGCGCGCTAGGTGACAACTTGGGTTATCTATTATGCTTGTAGTGTATTACCAGCGACGCCCTGGCTCCTCTTTGAGTTTGACATAGGCCATGGCAGTCATCAGTGCATCGGAGAGTGCGTTGTGCGTCCCCAAGAGCGGCAGATCTAGATCCCGCAGGAGAGAATCAAAACGCAGATCAATCGCTCGCTCCGGGTGACGAGCAGAAACGTATTGATGATAGAGACCAGAGATCTCAATCCGGCGATTCGGTAGCCCAATACCAAGCCAAGGACGCAGATATTTTTCGATCATGGCAATATCGAATTTTAGGAAATAGCCCACGAGGGGCCGTGTCCCAATAAACTTGAGAAAACTCTCGATCGCATCGTATGGATCCAAACCGTGTTGGAGGTCGATGTGGCGGAGATGATGGACCTTGATACTGTCGGCACTGATAACTCCATTGGGTTTGAGCAGCAATTCCAAGGCGCTGCCCGCCAGTATTTGATTGCCACGCAGGCGGACCGCACCAATCGAGAGAATCTCGGCCGTATTAGGGTTGAGGCTGGTGGTCTCGGTATCAAAGGCAACTAATTCTCTTTCATCATCCTTGTCAAAGAGAAATGAATAGGCTGGGTCACGCAACCGACGTTGGGCGAAACGTCGGACAAGGGCACGAGGAATCATTACATTAGCTCCCTAATCACGGCATCCTCTCCAAATGGAAGTGGAAGGTAAGAAACTTCTTGAAGGAATCAACCACCTTAAGTGAATCACGCAGAAGGTCTTGCTCTATCTTGGGTAACGCCAACGGGCGAACATGGTGATCGACCGGCAATCCTTCATCGATCTTGGCCAGGGCCGACTTTAGGTATATCTCATTCATAAAATCCAACGCCTCTAACAGGTCTTGGGCAAAGCGCGGGGTAAGAATCTGCTGTTCGGCAAGAATCTGGAGGCGTTCCGCCGTATTGGTTACGCGGAGATGCTGCTGTAAAGCTAAGGCACGCACCCCATGGACGATAGTAAATATCCCACCCTGTTTAATATCTAACGCATCTTGGTGGACCCCACGTTTCAGGGTAAAGTTGGCAAATAGGGATAGTGGCGTCTCAAAAGAGAAAGCAGCCTTGGCAAAAAATGCAAGATAGGCTGCATCGTTGCGTATCAGGTTCAACAATTCGTTCTGGGCTTCCTCCAGCAAACTGGTAGACCCCGCTACCACCGTAGCGTCGGAAAACATCGAGAGATTTAAGCGAGCCTTGGGGGTAGTGTGGTTGACCCAACGAAATAGGTCATCGCGTAGGTAGGCAACCGATGTCACCCATGGCGCGTGCTCTCGGTAAGCGGGATAGCCTAACATCTGAACTGCTTTACGGAAATCGGCGACCACTCGAGACAATTCGCTAGAGCTAAAATCATCGCGCACCAGAAGGGCATGGTCTTGATGTCCTTTAAAAATCCGTTCGCCGCGTCCCTCGCTCCCCATCACTATCAAGCAGGAATTCTCCAGTAAATCGCTAGGTGCAATCATCCCGTAGAGTTTGCGAAAGATCTTATGGTCAAGTTCACTCACCAAACGAGTGATATTGCGCATCTTCACCCCTTTGGCAAAGAGCATTCGCATCACCCCCATGGCCGCCCCCGAGGCGTTGTGCAGGTCCTCAATACTGGTCGCCCGTTCTACCTGGAGATTGACCAGGTAGGAGTGACTAGAGAAAAAGGAGAGCAGATCGACCTGCTCCAACACCCCCACAACCTCAGATTTCTTGGTAATAACCAGATGATTGAGGCCATGGCGGGTCATGCGTAGCAGGGCATCGAAGAGAAGGGCCTGAGCATCGAGGGTTACCAGGGAATAATTCGCAACCGACCCGACCGGGTCCTCCCGTGATACCCCTCGGACGATCACGGCATCACTGAGGTCTGCGGTGGTGACGATACCAACCTTGGCATCATGACGGACTAGTGCCGCGCTAGTTCGGCGATCATTCAGGAGGCTGGCGACCTCACGAAGGGGAGTAACTGCATCTACGTAGAGTGGTGCGTGGAGGTAGGCCTCTTCGATCCGCGCCATCATGAAGGCGGTCATCTCCCGCGATTCTTGGCGCTCACTACGGGCCGCAAGGCGTGCGGCAAGGTCTTCGTAGTAATAGGCGTGAAAGGCCGGATTAGCCTCGCATAGCTCCAGAAACACCGCACGCGGCAGGAGGTAGCAAATCAATTCTTCCTCAACCGTAAAGCAGTGTTGGGTACATCCATTCAGTAGCGCCGCACCATCGAAAGTATCCTGACGTGGGAGATGAACAATGCTGCCATCTGCGGCAATTTCCCGCACCACGCCCTTAAGAATAATGTACAGATATTCGGGAGTAGTACGTGGGCATAGTAGTTCTTCCCCTGATCGGAAGTAGGCAATGTCCATAGCCTTGAGCGCCTTTACCCGTTCCGATTCGGTGAGTCGATCAAGGGGTCTGACAGTGGCAAGGAAGGCTTTGGGGTCAACAACTACGCTCATAATATTTTCCAACACGCTGGTAAGAACAAAAGTTCTATAGTAGATTTTCTCCGGCAGGGAGGCAGCGGGCCAGCAGCAAACCGGTCCGCCGGAAAAAATCTACCTAAAATCTTCCACATAGAGAGAGTTACATGTCATCACGTGAGATGAACTGGGCAGCCATCGAGGCCGACCCTAGTTTCCAGGCTTTGCACCGGAAGAAGTCCCGTTTCTTATGGGGGTTGATGTTTTTCTCCGTGTGCTATTACTTCTTGCTTCCAGTAGGAGCAGGTTATTACCCGGACCTATTTAAGATTAAAGTCTGGGGAGTTGTCAATGTGGGCATCCTCTTCGCGCTTTCTGAATTTATTGTGGCTTGGAGTATTGCCTGGATCTATTCGCGTAAGGCGAATAATGAGTTTGACAAGATGACCCAGTCAATTATCGAAAACGCACATCGGATGGGGGGATGACCATGACCCGAATTAATAAGATTTTTGCTTACGGTGGAGTTGGTTTAGTAACTCTATTGAGTGCCGTTCCGGCTTTTGCCGAGGCGGGCGCCGTAGCCGAACAATATAAGTGGCTCACCTTTCTTGTATTCGGTTCGATTATTGCGGTAACGATGTACATTACCTATTGGGCCGCCAAGCATACTCATACTACCCATGAGTTTTATGCCGCAGGTCGTTCCATTTCTGGCATACAGAATGGCTGGGCAATTGCTGGTGACTATCTGTCGGCGGCGTCCTTTCTGGGGATCGCTGGTCTCATTTCCCTCTACGGTTATGATGGTTTCATGTACTCGGTGGGTTGGTTGGTGGCCTACATCACCGTACTGCTGGTGATCGCTGAACCCTGTCGCAACATTGGCAAGTACACGCTGGGAGATATTTTGGCGTTCCGCAACGTCCCGCGTACCTCCAAGATTGTTGCCGCGCTCTCGACCATCACGGTCTCCACCTTCTACCTTACCGCCCAGATGGTGGGTGGCGCGGTCCTCATCAAAACCCTGATTGGTATCGAGTACGAGATCTCGGTCGTCGGCGTGGGGTGCTTGATGCTACTTTACGTGGTATTTGGCGGCATGATTGCCACCACTTGGGTACAGATCATTAAGGCAGCATTGTTGGTCGCCGCCTCGTTGATGCTGGTTGCCATCATCTGGGCGCCCTACGGCTTTAGCCTGCCCGGTTACCTTCAGGATGTCGTCAATAATCCAGCAGTCCAGGCCCAGGTCAAGAAGCTACTCGGAGATGCGGCCACTAATATGAGCGCCGCTGACCTTGGTCAACGCTTCCTTGAGCCGGGCTTGTTCCTGAAAGACCCCCTGGACCAAATCTCCTTGGGAATGGCACTGGTGTTTGGTACCGCTGGTATGCCCCATATTCTGATGCGTTTCTTCACCGTTCCCACCGCCAAAGATGCCCGTGTCTCCGTGATCTGGGCCATGGCCATCATTGGTGGTTTCTACGTTCTGACCCTGTTCTTGGGTACCGGTGCCGCCATGAAGGTAGGTTCAGCCAATATCGCGGCCATCGACAAGGGTGGCAATATGGCGGGTCCCCTGCTCGCACAGGCGTTGGGCGGTGGTGCTGACTCTCTGATGGGGAACCTGTTCCTGGCCTTCGTTGCGGCCGTGGCCTTTGCCACGATTGTGGCGGTGGTGGCTGGTCTGGTATTGGCGGCGGCCTCGGCCATGGCCCATGACATCTATGTAGGCGTCATCCGTGGTGACCGGGCCACTCCTCGTGAACAGGTAATCGCGGCGCGTCTCGCCTCCTTGCTCGTGGGTGGTCTGGCCATTACCGTTGGCATCCTGTCCAAAGGCCAGAACGTCGCCCACTTGGTAGCGTTGGCCTTTGCGGTCGCTGCCTCCTCCAACCTGCCTGCGGTGTTGCTCACCCTATATTGGAAGAAGACCAATACCACCGGCATCGTACTGGGCATGGTGCTAGGTTCGATCACTGCGATTGGTTTAGTGATGGTATCCCCCAACATGACCTATCCAGTGCTGGTACGCCCAGTTCAAGAGAAGGCCATTGCTGCTGCAGACGCCAAACTGCTTACGCTCAACGCCGCCCTGGCCAAGGCGGATGCCGCTAGCCAAGAAAAGATCACCAAGGATATTGCCGCTCAGGAGAAGGCCAAGAAGGCTGCCCAGGGTATCCTTACCGGTCTCGGTAACGACACCACCAGCATCGTGGGCCTGGAAAAACCCCTGTTTATGCTGAAGAATCCGGGCATTATCTCCATCCCCATTGGCTTCTTGGGAGTACTCATCGGTTCGTTGTTGTTCCGTGAGCGCCGTTCCGAGGACATGTGGGAGGAGCTCTACGTCCGGCAGAATACCGGTATTCACGCCTACTAGAGGACCAGCCAAGTGCTGACAGGCTAGATTCAATAGTTCAACCATGTTAAATAGGATTTTCTTTCAGAGGTGCGGAAAATTTCTTTGACTTGGTTGTGAACTTTTGAATTAATTAAGGAACCGAAACCTGGAAGGTAACTGACGAAACCCTCCCTGGCCTCCGAGCCGGGGAGGGTTTTTCTTGTGATAGCTGATGAATATCCCTTCCCCCAGCCAATTTTACTCACCCGTTCTGACCGAGGCACAGCCTTTGAGTGTGCCTCTGGTCGGCCTGTTGCCGCAGATCACGCTCCATTGCCTACCCCAAACCCCACTTCGCGTTGCGCTCTCGCGCCTAGCCGAAGCCGAGATGGGGGTGATGATCGTAACCAATCCCGAACAACGGCCAATTGGTATGTTCAGCCTGCGCGACCTATTGCGCATCAATGTCGAGGGGATCAGCCTAGACACACCAATCGGGCAGGTCATGAATACCCGAATCATCACCTTGCCGCGCCAAGCCTCCGCTTGGGAGGCCGCACTCGCGATGACCCGCCATCGCACCTATTACGTCTTGGTCGTTGATGGTGAGCGTTTCTTGGGCGTTATCTCCGGGCGTGACCTCTTTTTCTTACAGCGTATCGAGCTTGCTCCGTTGGGTACCCTCTTGCACGAGGCGCATTCCCGTGAAGAGCTTATCCAAGCTGCTGCGGATATTCGTACGCTTGCCGGTACCTTGGTCGATCAAGGCGTAGAAGCCGAACAGATCACAAATCTTATTTCCAATCTAAACGATCAACTTACCCTGCGCATCTTCCAACTGGAATGTTCGGTCGCCGAATGTCCTGAGATTGAATTTTGTTGGATGTCGCTAGGCTCCGAGGGTCGTTATGAGCAAACGCTCTATACCGACCAGGACAACGCCATTATTTTTCCCGATCCGCCGGGGGGAGATTGTGAAGCACTACGTATGCGCCTTCTGCCCATGGCGCAACGTATCAATGAGGTTTTGGACCTCTGCGGCTTTCCCTTGTGCAAAGGCGAGGTGATGGCCAGCAATCCGCGCTGGTGCCTGTCCCTTTCGGAGTGGAAGGAGACTTTTGTCGACTGGATTCACCGTGGTGACGCCCCAGAATTGCTCAATGCCACCATTTTTTTCGACTTTCGTGCGTTATTTGGTAACTCTGCACTAGTTACCGAGCTACGTAATTGGCTCAACACCTACCTAAAATCCAACTGGTTCTTTTTTCGCAAACTCACCGAAAACGCATTAACCAATCATCCACCATTGGGGGGATTTCTGCGTGACTTTACCCTGGACGGGGTAGGAACGCAGGCACATACCATGGACCTCAAGGTTCACGGTAGTGCCATTTTCGTAGATGCGGCGCGGCTCTTTGCCTTAGCCGCTGGGGTTAGCGAGACCAATACTGCACGCCGACTGCGTGGGGCTGCCGCCATTTGGCGTCAGGATGAGGCGGCGACGGAGGCATGGATCCGAGCCTTTGAACTTCTTCAAGGTCTACGGCTGCGTCACCAGCGTGCCCAGATCCGATTTGGTCAAGAACCGGATAATCGTCTCAACCCAAGCCACCTCAACGATCTCGACCGGCGGATCCTCAAAGAAAGTCTGAGACAGGCAAAATGGCTGCAAGAGACGATGGAAAGAAATTTTCAATTCTAAGAATCCATCTGCTTGGGATCGGTAGGCGTGTATTCCACTTGGGTTTGGTTTAATGGTTGCGAGGTTTTGTGAGGACGATTCTTAGCTGGGTCACTGAATACGAAACGCCCAAACAGGACACATCCTTTCATTCCCGGGTCGCAAGACCTCCCTTCCACCCGTTGACAAGCACCGTCTACTTCGTGTGGGCAACCCCACCCGCCTCCACCTTTCATTTTTCTGCCTCATTTAGGTGAGAGAAAATAGAGTAACGCCCTGGTTGGAACGAGAAACCACGTAATTATTCATTCCTATCCCAACAGGATGTATGGACCATTCTCCAACGATGGTAATGTTCCTCCCGCATCACTACATAATTTCTATACCGTCGCAACTTAGACCAATATCCTAACAGAAATTATCGAATGATGAATGTTACGAGGCTTTATGGTGCGAATGCCACCTAATCAAAGTATGGATTAACAGATCGCTGCCCCATCCCCCCGCAAGGAGGTAGGAAAATGGTTACAATCAAGTGACCATCCATCCGTGGCGTTCTGGTTACAGTTTGTGAATCAGGTCTTCATGACGTAGTAGCAGTAATCACCGGAATCTTTGTCCATGTCTAAAAAGAATACGGCACCTTCTCCATTTCAATCGGTGTTGGAAGAAATTAAACCGATCCTCAAAAATGTTTTATTTTTCGGTTTAATTATAAATGTATTATCTCTGGCTCCGACTATTTATATGCTGGAGGTCTACGATCGAGTGGTGAATAGCCGGAATGCTAATACGCTAGTGATGCTCACGCTCTTGGTGTTAGGGATGTATCTTTTGATGGAGATCCTGGAATGGGTGCGTGGCCAGCTTCTCTATAACGCAGGGGTGATTCTCGAAACCAAGTTGGGCGAACGTGCATTTAATGCCGTTTTCGAGTCCAATCTCCGTCGGGTGGTGGGCGCAAATCAGATACTCAACGATCTACGCACGCTACGAGAATTTTTCTCCACCCCAGTCGTTACCTCACTCATGGACGCGCCGATGGCATTGTTGTTTCTGGTCCTACTCTTTCTTATTAGTCCTGTCCTGGGATGGTTCTCCTTGATAATTGCCGTCATCCAGGTTTATATCGCCTACCTGACCGAACGAACCACCCAACCCCCTATCACCACAGCTAATCGCATGGCGATTGCAGCACAAAACTACGCCAGCAGTACTTTACGCAACGCCCAGGTGATTGAGGCCATGGGGATGTTGAACGACATTCAGCACCGTTGGATGGAAAAACAAAGGCGTTTTATCTATCTACAAGCCGTGGCCTCGGACCATGCCGGTGGAAAGGGAGCGGCGGCGAAGATCGTGCAAAATATCCTCTCCTCTGGCCTATTAGGTCTGAGTTGTTGGCTGATGCTCAATGGGGAATTAGCGGGGGGCGGTAGCATGATGATTATTTCAAGCATTCTGGGCAGTAAAGTATTAGCGCCATTGGTACAGGTAATTGCTACGTGGAAAACAATGATCAATGCCCGCGACGCATACCAACGATTCGGTAATCTATTACAGGCAATTCCCGAACGCGAGATAGGTATGCCGCTACCCCCGCCACGCGGGGCAATCAGTGTAGAGGGCGTGGTAGCCGCCGCACCGGGTAGCCAAATGGCTATTCTACGCAATGTTACATTTGGCCTGCCTGCGGGCAAGGCGCTGGTAATTGTGGGTCCCTCGGCCGCAGGCAAATCAACGCTCGCCCGTTTGTTGGTAGGAGTTTGGCCCGCGAGCAGCGGTAAAGTCCGATTGGATGGTGTCGATGTCTATCCATGGAACAAGGCTGAATTGGGGCCGCACCTCGGTTATTTACCTCAAGGTATCGAGTTGTTCGATGGTACACTGGCGGAAAATATTGCCCGTTTCGGCGAAGTCGATATGACTAAGGTCATGGCCGCGAGCCGTGCAGTTGGTTTGCATGACGCCATTGTGACTCTGCCAGAGGGATACGACAGTCGGATCGGTGATGAAGGTTGTTTCCTTTCGGGAGGACAACGGCAGCGCGTGGGATTGGCCCGGGCAATCTACGGTGAACCGAAATTCGTCGTTCTCGATGAGCCCAATTCTAGCCTCGATGAGGCTGGTGAACAGGCGCTATTACAGACCATGCAGCTTCTAAAATCCAAAGGGGTCACCTTGATCATAATTAGTCATCGAACGAGCGTACTCCCAATTGCGGATGTCATGCTAATTCTGCGCGATGGCCAAGTCATTGCCTATGGACCACGTGACGAGGTACTCGCGGCATTGGCCAAGGCACAACAACCTGCCAAAGTTCCAGCTTCCACCAGCTAACTTAAATTCAAATTGCTATCTAACCTAAGTTGCTAACTATGCGATGAGAAACGAAAAAGCCCCTCTCCCGGAGGGAGAGGGGAGAAAATCGCGCTAGGTAGCAACTTGGGTTATCTACTAACCTGCGCGTTGGTTAGGGGACTCCAGCTAAATAGCATATTGGACGGATTCTTCTTTAAAAAGTTCTCTGACTTTCTCTGGCGATTTTTTTAAATCCTCTAAAAGTTGAGTAGCTTTATTTTTTAACTCCTCCACATTACGAATAAGGTGACGCGCAATTCCTTGTGTCTTAATATTGCTCCATACTAGCTCGACAGGATTAAGGTGTGGAGAATAGGTGGGAAGAAAGAATATTTTAACCTTTCCATTTGTCGTCTCCAGATATTCCTTAACTACTTTTGCATGATGGGCAGAAGGTGGTGTTTCAGACCTGGATATTGCGGTAGCCATTCTTCAAACATGGGTATCGGGTGACTTTCTGCCATAATTTTGAAGTATTATCGTGCGCAACGAGAACTTTACTTGGAAAGAACCTCCAATGGCTGACAGAGCTGTTTTGTGTCCATGCTGTAAATGGGCACTGGTCTATTTTGATTCTTGCTATAATCGATTGAAAATTATACACTATTCTATCTTAAGCTAAAATCATCCCATTTCCTGATAATTTGAAGAAGCTCTTAATGTTGACCACAATCCGCTGCCTTCATTGCAATTCTGAAGACTGCCGTATCTCCAAAACTTATAATACATCCAGCAACGGCAGCAGAAATCTTTATGAATGCAATAGCTGTCGGAATGTTTTTTCAGAAACAAAAGGAACATTTATGGAGAATATAAAAAAACCCATAAGCCTGATTGCAAAGGTACTCCAGGCGCGAAGTGAGGGAATTGGCCTTAACGCTGCCTGCCGACTTTTTGAAATAGCAAAAAATACGTTATTAGAAATTGAAAATAAGAAATAAGAATAAGGGAAGACAAAATCGTAAGCGAGGCCGGAAACGTTCTAAATAATCCAAGTTGCCACCTATTCAAAATTCGGGATCGCATCCAATCGTCCCCCCTCAATCCCCCCGTAAACGGGGGGAGGTCTGCGGCCTACTCCTTCCCCGTTTACGGGGAGGGTTGGGGAGGGGGCAAGTAGGTGGCAACTTGGGTTAATTAGACCTTATCGGAAACCTCCTCATCACCCACCACAGTCAATATAAATCATGAGGTTGCGTTGTCCGGCAGAGCTAGGTAGGGGGTTTCCGATAAGGTCTATTATCGGAAACCCAAAACCTCACCCCCCGCCCCCCTCTCCTTAACAGGAGAGGGGGAGATTTTTTGCCTGTTCCGTCCAGGAGTTAAGCATAACAACGGAATAATTCTCCCCCTCTCCTGTTAAGGAGAGGGGGGCGGGGGTGAGGTTTCCGATAATGTCTATTGAGTCTCCTCATTAAAGACGGCAACCAATAACAGAATATTCAGGAGTACCGACTATCCAAAGCTAGCTAACCATTCGCATTATCCGTATGAGATGTTCATCCTCCCATTATAAATAACCCAAGTTGCCACCTATTCAAAATTCGGGATCGCATCCAATCGTCCCCCTCAATCCCCCCGTAAACGGGGGGAGGTCTGCGGCCTACTCCCTCCCCGTTTACAGAGAGGGCTGGGGAGGGGGCAAGTAGGTGGCAACTTGGGTTAATTAGTTATCCATAGCCAATAATTGATGCACTGATTTCATGATAAAGATATCTATATTTCCTAAACGGGGCGAACTTACCTCGATCCTATGCTCCTTTCACCGCGAGTTTGTGATCGTTGGTTTGTTTAGTATGGTAGCCAATATTTTGCTACTTACCCCCACGCTCTATATGCTTCAGGTCTACGACCGGGTAATCGCCAGTCAATCGGGATTAACACTACTTGCTGTCTCCGCGATCTCACTTTTTCTCTTTGCGGTTATGGCGTTTTCCGAATGGGCACGTTCACGCCTACTAGTGCGTACCGGTGTCAAGTTGGATGAAGAATTGAATAGCCGTGTCTTTACAGCGAGCTTCGAGGCCGCGCTCAATCAGTCCGGGAAAAACCCATTGCAGGCATTTACCGATCTGATCAATGTTCGTCAATTTCTAACCGGTAATGGCATCTTTGCCTTCTTTGACGCGCCGTGGACACCGATCTATCTCTTTGTCTTATTCCTTTTACACCCACTACTCGGCAAGATTGCCTTGGTTTTCTCCATGGTGTTAGCCAGCTTGACCTACCTGGGCCATCATTTGACCAAAAAATCGACAGCAGCCCTGCTACAAACAACCACGGAACTAAATAGCTATGTCCACAGCAAGTTGCGCAATGCCGAGGTGATCGAGGCATTGGGGATGTTGGACCATCTGCGTCGCCGTTGGGTAAATCGTCAACGTCGCCACCTCCAAGCGGCATCAACCTCGCAGGATATTAATCAACGCCTCCAGGTTATTAGCAAATTTATACGCTACAGCCAACAATCCCTAATGTTGGGGGCTGGGGCTTGGTTAGTTACTCAGGGAGAATTAACTACCGGTGGCATGATTGCCGCCAATGTTTTGATGCTACGTGCGCTGGCCCCCATCGATCTGATCACGGCCAGTTGGAAAAGTTTTATTACCGCGCGCACCGCCATCGAATCTCTGAATGCCTTGTTTTATTCTAATCCCGTGCGTGATGCACGGGTTGTTCACCCTGAACCGATTGGGCAGATGCAGATCGAGGGGCTGGTCGCCACCGCACCTGGTCGTGAGAAACCTATTCTGGGGGGCTTGAATGCGGATTTTCCGGCAGGTGAGATTATTGCCATCATTGGACCATCCGGGTCTGGTAAATCGACACTGGCCCGGGCATTAGTGGGGGTGTGGCCACAGCGTCAAGGGCTCGTTCTTTTGGATGGTGAACCAATCGAGAATTGGGAGCGTAATGAACTTGGCCCCCATATTGGTTATCTGCCGCAGGATATTGAACTACTCGAAGGAAGCATTGCCGAGAATATTGCGCGCTTTGGCGAGGTCGATCCGGAAAAGGTTATTGATGCAGCGCAACGTACCGGTATTCACGATATGATCCTGCGATTTCCCAAGGGATATGATACTCCTATGGGTGAGGCCGGCAATATGCTTTCCGGTGGACAACGTCAACGTATTGGTTTAGCTCGTGCGCTGTACGGCAATCCGGCCATCATCGTATTGGATGAACCTAATGCCAATCTCGACGACGCGGGCGAGACCGCCTTGATCGAAGCCCTGCGTTACTTGAAGGGTATGAGAAAAACCGTATTCATGATTACGCACCGCATGAATATTATTGGTGCGGTCGATCGAATTTTGTTGTTGATCGATGGCCAAATTCGGCGGTATGGATTACGTGCCGAGGTTATCGAGGCACTCAAAAATCGTCTGTAGATAATTCCGGGAAATTATTCACTCCTCTTCCCAACGGGATAGGGAACGATTACGATGTGTTTAGTCCGACGCATTTGAACAGGATTTACTGCTTATGAAAGATATAAAGAAAGCCCCGCAACCTCCGGTTACAGGAAAGACAGAAACGACATTTGAGGGGGAACTGGTCCTACCCATGGATACTAAATATCCGGCACGGATTGGCCTTTGGGTACTCATCATTGGTTTTGGTGGCTTTCTCCTCTGGGCGGATCTGGCCCCACTCGATGAAGGGGTCCCGACAATGGGCATGGTGGCTATTGACACCAAGCGTAAAGCCGTACAACACCAAATTGGTGGTATCGTACAACAGGTATTCGTTAAGGAAGGACAATTTGTTAAGGCAAATGAACCATTGCTCCGCCTTGATGATGCGGTAACCCTAGCGACCTACGAAGCTGTACGTCAGCATTATCTGACTCTACGCGCCGCAGAAGGACGCCTGCAAGCGGAACAATCCGATCAGAAGAGGATTACCTTTCATCCTGACCTCATAAAGTTGAGCAATGACCCCTATATCCAACAGACGATCAACAATCAGGAACAACTCTTTCAGTCACGGCGCAATTCTTTGCAGGCAGAATTGCAGGGATTCCAAGAATCCATTCGTGGACAGGAGGCATCGATCCACGGTTATGAAGGTGTGTTAAGTGCTCGTAAAGCTCAGCAGGGATATCTGCAGGAGGACCTCAAAGGAATGCGAGATCTGGTCAAGGAAGGGTATGCGCCACGTAATAAACAATTGGAATTGGATCGGATGGTCGCCGAGGCGATGGCCTCCATTGCCGACACTCAAGGAAACATTCAACGCGCACGTAGCGCCATTGCCGAATTAAAAATGCGTAGCATCCTGCGCACTCAAGAATATCACAAGGAGGTAGATACCCAACTTGCTGATGTGCGCCGCGAGGTACAGGCCGATGCAGAGAAATACAAGGCCACTTCAAACGAATTGTCGCGCACCATCATCCGCTCTCCTGCGGAAGGTCAGGTCGTTGGCCTGGTGGTACAAACCGTGGGGGGGGTGATTAGCCCTGGTCAGAAATTAATGGATATTGTCCCAGGCAATGAACCACTGCTGCTCGAAACCAAGGTCCCCCCCCATGTGATCGATCGGGTTAAAACCGGGGCATTGGTCGATGTACGCTTTTCTAGCTTTGCGCACTCCCCACAACTGGTCGTACAGGGCAAGATCGTTTCTATTTCCAATGACCTCCTGGCCGAACCAAACCAACCACCTTACTACTTGGCACGAGTTGCCATTACTTCCGAGGGTATGAAAGAACTAGGTAATCGCCAATTGCAACCGGGGATGCCGGTGGAGGCAATTATCAAAACTGGGGAACGTTCGGTATTAACCTATCTACTGCATCCCTTGCTGAAGCGTATGGCTGCTTCCATGAAAGAGGAATGATTATGCAACCTTTCGTGATACTGAGGCGGGGCGTATTCATCCTCTGTGGTGGATTGATGTTGGTGGGCACTAGCAACGCCTTTGACCTCATTGATGCCTATCGTCTGGCCAAAACCGAGGATGCTACCTATTTGGCTGCTCAAGCAACCGCCGATGCGGCGCGGGAGCTTGTGCCTCAAGCCCGGGCGGGACTTTTGCCGCAGATTTCCGCCTCTGCAACGCGCAGTCGCAACGATACCGACCAAACCTCACCAGGTTTTTTGGGTGGTATCACCCATCGCCAATATGACTATATGGCCAAAAGTGCTGCCCTTAACCTACGTCAGCCGTTGTTAAGACTTAGTAATGTTGCGAATTATTCTCAGGCAAAGGCCCAGGTGGCGGCAGCAGAAGCCACGTTAGAAAAAGATACCCAGACCTTGGCGCTACGTGTAGCTAGTGCATACTTCAATACGCTCATCATCCGTGAGAAGTTGGAAAGTGTACGCGCCCAGATCGATGCCTATGCGGGACAATTAGCAGTGGCCGAACGCGCCTTTGCAACTGGTTTTGGCACACGAACCGACATTGACGATGCCAAGGCACATTTTGATATGACAACTGCCCAAGAGATCGAGGAAAGAAATAATCTAGCAGGGGCCGAACGCACCCTTGCGGGTCTATTGAATCAGTCGATTTCCTCCGAGGCATTGGCCCGTATTGATGCCAAACGCCTGCCGCTGCAATTGCCAGATCCGGACAATCTCAATCATTGGATATCTCAAGCGGAAGAACAAAATCCAGAACTACACGCCATGCGCTCGAACATGGAGGTAGCCGAACGCGAGGTAGATAAATGGCGCGCCTCACATCTACCGACAATTGATCTGGTGGCAAGTCGTAGTAATAGCGATAGCGATAGCAACACTATTATCGGTAGCAGCTACTGGACCTCTAGTATTGGACTGCAATTGAATATGCCCATCTATGTGGGGGGCCAGGTCAATTCAGCGATTCAACAGGCACGGGCCAATCTGGAAAAGACACGCCAGCAGTACGAAGCAGCTCGCCGCCAACTCGGTATTGAGGTAGCCAAACAATTTGGTGCGGTAGAACAAGGTATCGCACGTATCAAAGCGTTGGAGCAAGCACTACGCTCGGCCGAACAGGCCGTGCAATCGACCCGCAAGGGGGTACAAGCCGGGACGCGTAATAGTGTTGATGTGTTGAATACCTTGCAACAGCTTTCCGCTGCCCGTTTCGAACTTGCCCAGGCCCGGGCAACTTATTCCTTTGGGTGGTTAAATCTCAAAGCCGCTGCTGGTGTGCTTGCCGAGCAAGATGTTATTGAAGTCAATGGTTGGTTGACTCCCTCAACGGTTTCGGGAAAGGTTACACGGTAGTCATATTTAAATAAGAGTCACCGGATCGAGCCATCCCTATGATATAACGGGCGGCAGTCTCTCCGTAAATAAGAGACAATGATTAGTTTCCTGAGAGACGATTACGTTATAGTTACTAACCTGCGCGTTGGTTAGGGGACAAGCAAGTAAAAATAATCTATTATTA
>CAUYTY010000237.1 GCA_963575655.1 Gammaproteobacteria bacterium
ATTTCTGCGTAGGTGAGCTGTTCTTGTTCTTGTATGGCGAGCACTTTGCGACGGATAATCAATTGAATATGTCATGGGTTTAATCACTTTATAATGGCTTTGCTATATCAGACAAATCCTCGCGACATCAAGGGACTGTGGAATAAATGCGGTTGCGTCCTTGGCACGGACTTATCATGCCAAGGAGGTAGATTGGATTAACGGACCAGCAGCGTAAAGTTGCACAAAACGAGGCAGGGGTGAGGGCGAGAACAATATGCTGACGAATCAAAAGGTTCACGCTCTCACTCCAATCCCTATCCTGAAGAGAGAGGGACTTTTCCGTTTCCTCCGTTGGAGTGTGGGAACGATGCGTAACGGGTAGCCGACGGGTCAGATCTCTGTGTTCTGGATTCCGGCAATCCCTACCGGAACGACGGATAGGTAGTCCACCATGATGTATAATGCCTCGGTTTTCCCATTTCTCCATTTTAACTTCCAACCGATCCCCCCCTCGTATTTATGGATACCCTGCGTATTCGCGGCGCCCGCACGCACAATCTCCGCAATATCGACCTGGATCTGCCACGCGATCGATTCATTGTTATCACCGGATTGTCGGGGTCGGGCAAGTCATCATTGGCCTTTGATACCCTTTATGCCGAGGGACAACGCCGTTATGTAGAATCCCTTTCCTCATACGCTCGACAGTTTCTATCGATGATGGAAAAGCCGGATGTAGACCATATTGAGGGATTATCACCCGCGATCTCTATCGAGCAAAAATCGACCTCCCACAATCCTCGTTCTACGGTGGGTACGGTTACGGAGATCTACGATTACCTGCGTCTGCTCTATGCCCGTGCGGGTATTCCGCGTTGTCCGGTTCACGGGATCGATCTCTCGGCCCAAACTATTAGCCAAATGGTCGATCAGGTTCTCACGCTGCCCGAGGGTACGCGATTAATGCTGCTTGCCCCGGTAATACGGGGACGCAAAGGGGAGCATCAGGGCGTCTTTGATAATTTGCGCACCCAAGGTTTTGTTCGAGTACGTATCGATGGCGTAGTAACCGAACTCGACGCAGTACCCGCCCTAGATAAAAATCGTAAGCATGATATCGAGGTAGTGGCCGACCGCTGGCGGGTTCGCGCAGATTTATCGCTACGTTTGGCAGAATCGTTCGAAACCGCGCTCCGATTGTCGGATGGGATCGCACGGGTGGCCTTTATGGATGACCCCACCATCGAAGAATTGGTCTTTTCGGCCCGTTTCGCTTGTCCAGAGTGTGGCTACAGCCTCTCGGAATTAGAACCACGCTTATTTTCCTTTAACAGTCCGGTGGGGGCGTGCCAGATTTGCGATGGTTTAGGAGTAAAACAGTTTTTCGACGCGGCCAAGGTGGTGGGTCATCCCGAGCGCAGTCTTGCGGAGGGCGCCGTATCCGGTTGGGACCAGCGCAATGCCTGGTCTTTCCAATTCTTACAAGGATTGGCGCGTCACTATCGATTCAATCTTGATACCCCATGGGAACGATTGCCCCAAACCATCCGCGATCGGGTACTTCAGGGTAGTGGCGAAGAGCCAATTGCCTTTGAATACTTTGGCGAACGTGGTGGCTATTCTACACGTACTCACCCCTTTGAAGGAGTCGTGCCTAATCTGGAACGGCGCTACAAGGAAACAGAATCAGGGGCGGTACGAGATGAGTTATCCCACTACCTCTCGATCCATCCCTGTCCAGATTGTGCTGGGGCACGTTTGCGGGAATCGGCGCGTAATGTTTTTGTCGCGGGAGAAAATCTACCGGCGGTCACGGCATTACCGGTGGGAGAGGCGTTAACCCTTTTTACTGAGCTGCGCCTACCGGGTCGGCGTGGTGAGGTCGCCACCCGAATTGTCAAGGAGATTGCCGAACGTTTACGTTTTCTGGTCAACGTTGGGCTCGATTATTTGACCCTTGACCGGAGTGCCGATACCCTTTCTGGTGGTGAGGCCCAACGCATTCGTCTGGCAAGTCAGATCGGGGCAGGATTAGTCGGTGTGATGTACATCCTGGACGAACCCTCAATTGGTCTCCATCAGCGCGACAATGCGCGTTTGCTCGATACGCTGTTTCAATTGCGCGACCTCGGCAATACCGTAATTGTGGTGGAGCACGATGAGGATGCCATTCGTCACGCCGATTACGTGGTGGATATTGGTCCTGGGGCTGGGGTCCACGGTGGACGCATTGTTGCTCAGGGAACACCCGCCGAGGTTGCCGCAACACCTGATTCTCTTACTGGCCAATATCTCTCCGGCCGGCGTCGTATTCCCATTGCCGCGCGTCACGTCTCCCCTGATGATGAACATTGGATCAAACTGCGGGGGGCGACGGGTAATAATCTGAAGAATCTGGACATTGCCATCCCCCTTGGGCTACTTACCTGCGTCACTGGGGTCTCGGGGTCTGGAAAATCTACGCTGATTATTGATACCCTGTATTGTCTCACAGCGCGGACATTAAACGGCGCGGCACTGGACCCTGCGCCATTTCGGGAGGTGAGCGGATTAGAGCACCTAGACAAGGTCATAGATATCAACCAAAGCCCAATTGGTCGTACCCCACGCTCTAATCCTGCCACGTATACCGGTCTACTCACCCCCATTCGCGAACTCTATGCCGGTACCCACGAAGCCCGCTCCCGAGGGTATACGCCGGGGCGTTTCTCGTTCAACGTCAAGGGGGGGCGTTGCGAATCCTGTCAAGGGGATGGGCTCATCAAGGTAGAGATGCATTTCCTAGCCGATCTCTACGTTACTTGCGATGTCTGCCAAGGTCGTCGCTATAATCGCGAGACCCTGGAGATTCACTACAAGGGAAAAAATATCCACGAGGTGTTGGATATGACGGTAGAAGAGGCGCGTGTATTTTTCGATCCGGTGCCGATGGTGGCGCGCAAACTTCAAACCTTGATGGAGGTAGGGCTTGGTTATATCAAATTGGGTCAAGCCGCGACAACTCTTTCTGGTGGCGAGGCCCAGCGGGTCAAATTAGCCAAGGAATTATCGCGACGTGATACGGGTCGTACCCTCTATATTCTGGACGAACCCACCACTGGGTTACATTTCTACGATATCGAACAACTGTTAACGGTGCTTACTCGTCTACGTGATCATGGTAATACGGTCGTGGTCATCGAACACAATTTGGATGTCATCAAGACCGCCGATTGGGTTATTGATCTTGGCCCCGAAGGGGGGCATCGTGGCGGTGAATTAGTAGTGGCCGGGACACCGGAACAAATCGCCGGCTGCTCATATTCCCATACAGCACGCTTTCTTAAACCAATATTGGAGCGATAGGACTGCATCCACAGTTGGCTACCAACGTAAAGTTTTGTACAAGCAGTGGAGTAGTCAATCACCCCAGGCTAAAGCCCGAGGCTTGTGAAAGCAAGCCCGAGATTGACCAGCCTTAGTCCGAGAAATCGGACTACGTTGCAACGAAGTACAAGACTCACCTTGGGGCGCTTCCTCAACTCCAAGCTCTGAAAGCAGCAGAAGCAGACACGCGACGGGTACGCACGAAACGGTCTGCTGCAAGGTTCGCAAGAATCGAAGCTGCGTTGCAACATTGGCGAGGGGAGCCACACCGTAAGGTGTGCGTCACTAGGCCCTTACGGGCTGACAGCCGGGAAAGACCGGCAACTTTAAAGATTTTGCTATCCAATGGGGCGGAAAAAACCGTCCCCTTTCCTCCCCGCCCTCAAGGGCGGGGTTTCTCGGGGACACTGATGAAAGAGTACATACCTGACACCAGTCGATTACCCTTCAGTCCATCGGTTTTGCTGAATATCACCATTCGAACGCTGTGTCTATTGATAGCGCCATCGCACCAGGCACCTGAACCCTCGCTGTCCCAGGCAGGAGAGGATCTGGCGACCTCACCGGGCGCGCATCTTGTTGGTGGAGACGCATGTACTCGGCCGCTGCCGGAGGCGGTCGGATCGTGGATTTCAACAATCCGCTTCGTTTCCAATGATGAGCATGTGTCCATTCTGATCCACAACATGCCAATGAACGATGCCGACCGCTGTGGACGACCACGGGATCACCTGGCGATGCTCGTAGAGGGGATTAATGCCCGAGTACAGGCACTTGATGCTGAGCTAGCCCGTCGTGCCCAGCATGCATGAGATACTCAATCAGACAGAGAGCACCTTTTCCGCCCTCGGGATCGAAAAACATCAAGAGAGAGAAATCACGGTCATCATCAATAATGCCATGGATCAATTTTTCAAATTATACGAAGAGGGATTGGCCATCGAATCGCATGTCAAAATTGTCATGGATCGATTGGTGGGGAGCCGCCGGAAAAATATTAGGGGAGTGCAGAATAGGGGTTATGTGGTACAGGTGAGTGTCTCGTTGAATTCTGAAAGTTAACCATGAATGCTAAGAGACGTGTCCCGAATTCAGGAGAAAGCTGTGCCTCTACGGGTACGTACCACTGTCCAATTCCCCCAAAGGCAAGACATTTGACGGCGTCTTTTTCGGTCATCAATATTGGTAGGTGGTCGCCAAAGGCTAGATCCTCCGGGCGAAACGGATGGTGATCGGGAAATGGATGGGCAATTACGCTGAGCCCCACCGCACGTAGGGTGGAAAAGAAGCGTGCCGGATAACCAATGCCCGCCACGGCGTGAACCGGGGTATCCAGAAAATTGGTGAGAGGGCGAATGGCGATCTCCTCGGTAAGAGATCGAGCATTGCCGGGGTGGAGCGTCATCGCATATTCGCCAGGATCAGGTGGACCGTTGGCGACTCGTAGTGGTATCTGTGCGAGCCGTCCAAGGGATTCGCGTAGTGGCCCCGCAGGTAAACAACAACTATTTCCCAATCCGCGACTACGATCGGTTACTGCAATCTCTAGGTCTCTTGCTAGGGCATAGTGCTGCAGACCATCGTCGGCGATTAGACAATCACAACCATGACGGGTATACAACAGTTCACCGGCCTTGGCTCGTGATCGGCATACCGCAACGGGTACACCCGCTCGACGAGCCAATAAAAGTGGTTCGTCGCCAACTTCTCCAGGGTCGTCATTGAGTTC
Organism: Gammaproteobacteria bacterium; assembly: GCA_963575655.1. Taxonomy (NCBI): domain Bacteria; kingdom Pseudomonadati; phylum Pseudomonadota; class Gammaproteobacteria; species Gammaproteobacteria bacterium. The sequence goes on from CAUYTY010000237.1 coordinate 5,078, forward strand.
TACCTCTCGTGGTATATCACCAATCCTCCCACCATATCCACGACTAACAATACCCGGTCGCCATCCGTGGGCTGTAAGAAATTCGACGACCCATAACACCAATGGCGTCTTACCAGTCCCTCCCACCGTAATGTTTCCTACGATGATTACCGGTACCGGTAATCGTGTGGATGAAAACCAACCACGCCGATAACCCTGGCGCCGTGTTGCGACCACTATGCAATAGAGGCCCCCCAGCGGACGTAGAATCCATCCCAAATGATGCCCTTCATACCAAACCGCCTGCGCCAATTGTTCTGCAAAGGCCATATTATCTTCCAGCGATAAATAGCGAAGAGATAATCATTTACCCCTTCCCAACGACGTATGAGTGAAGTGAAACGAGTTGCAACCTTGAAGCGCAACGGATGAACTAACCCATTGTAATTTATTATTGAACACCTCAACAGGAGTTTTGATACATGGTTCCTTCGGCTTGCTGGTTCGCATATATACGTCCAGAACACCAGGACCTGAGCCACCAACCAAGTCGCCCCCCCAGATGAGTCGGAAACTTTCGTCCTTGTCCGAAGATCGCGCCAGCCCCCCTCTCACTCCACGCGAGAATATGAATGGTACCCGTCAGCTTGGCCTACATCATCGGGTGCACCCGGTGCGATGAGACGCTGGTTTTTCAACATCCAGTCAGAAACCTAGCTTGAGAACACAGGAAAGCTAGAAGGTTAGTCTGCGATAACACATTGATAACAATAGATAGGACCGATTAGATGGATTGTACCCCAACACTGAACGGTTTATTTGTCGCCAGCAATCAGGCACAGTTACCCAGGTGTACGTTGGAGGAAGTCCCCGTGTCTCGTACACCCTTAGGTGTCTTCCATGATGGGTTGGGATTACCTATAATCGTCCCGGTCGTGGAGGAGGAGAGGGATGGTTACTGACAAATCAGAGACCGACGCCCTACCTGGCCAAAATTATCTCCTCGAATCTTGGGAGTTTCTGGTTAAAGGGGCTGCGGTGCATGGGTAGAATACTCTTGGTGGGTCTGGGGGGGTCTATCGGCTCGGTTCTCCGCTATGCAGTTGCTGATTATGTTCAGCAAACCACAAGGGGTGCCGAGTTTCCATACGGCACGCTGACCGTTAATGTAGTTGGTTGTTTTGTTATTGGCTTTCTTTCGCAACTCGTGGATATGCGTGGAATCCTCACCGCCGAGGTGCGTGCCTTCTTTTTTGTTGGGGTGCTGGGCGGGTTTACCACATTTTCATCTTTTGGCAATGAGAGCATGAATCTCTTCCGTGCTGGTGAGGATGTTCTTGCGTTTGCCAACGTTGGGGCACATGTTTTGTTTGGTCTCGGCGCGGTGTGGTTAGGCCGTATTGTGGTCCACATGGTGTATCGCTAACGCACGTAGTATCGTGCAAGCGAGTCGCGTTTCGTGGATACGAAGGGTTAGATTACCCGTATAGTTGCTCTTGCCAAGATTTTTAACAACGCCCGGGTGGCGGAATAGGTAGACGCAGCGGACTTAAACAATTTGAGTACCTATATGGGAAACCTAGTAGGTAAATGTGCCTAAATTCGGTGAAGACTTCACTGTTAATACCGAGCTAAGTTTTGGGTGTGTTTCTAGTCTCTAACCAGGATTAGAAGTCAATGTGTGGCCATTTGTGGACGCTTTGACGTTGGGATCGGAAAGCGCTTAACGAACGGGGATAAATACATAATCGTGTTTAAAACCGTTCTAGAGTCTACATTCCAGTTCTCATTTTGCACCCATTAAAAGTGTAGAGACTTGACAGGCACTACCTAAGTTGCACAGGGAGGGCAATAAGGTAAAGGTAAAGTCCAGACCACAAACTCTGTGCGCCATTCAGAGGTAACGAAAGTTATAGTGGTAAGAAAATCCGCTGGCGCAAGCCGTACCGGTTCGAGTCCGGTCCTGGGCATTTCCTCCAGAAAAGCATACGTCGTTTTTATGCGTAGTCATCCAGAAAGTTGCGCAGAATTATAGAGTTGCGCGGTTGTCGCGGTGATTATCTTGTGTTTTTTGTACGGCTCTACAGGTTGTTGCAGGTCGTTGATTACGCCTTCGGTTACGCCAATATCGAAGGCGGTATGGCTACGTTTCGCAAGAGACCCAACGGGTGGCGCGCAGAAGTGCGCCACCGTGGTGCCAATGGAATTCGCTTCCGCTACGTCCTCGGTCGCTCGGATTATGTCCCAATCCTTACTTCCGCCAGACATGCTATTTGCCCCCGTACGGGCGCTTGTACCGATGAACCATCCATAGACTGCCATTCCCACCTAACACCTTTAATCTCTTGATATTCCTCAGAACTTAAACGAAAAATCTCACGGAGAACGACAGCAACCTCCCATTGTTAGAAATGCTCATGAACCATACTCTTTGAGCCATAGACATGTGGTAGGCAATTTCACTGGCGCCTATTTTAAGAATGTATAGAATACCATTTAGAATGATCTGAAAGTCTATAGGCGGACTGTCACCTGATTTCTTCCGCACGAAGGGATCCGGCAAAGGTTTAACCTTTCCCCAAAATTTCTCTGAAATCTCTTGATATTCCATGTTACTTTCTCCAGACCGGTATGATTGTACACATTATAGCTTACAAAATTTTAGAGCCACAACGGAGTAATAATTAGTTAATCCCATGTAGCTATGGTGCGTTAGCAGAGAGTGATATAAGCGAATTGTCAGATCCGTATGGTCACTTCTCTTTGTCAAGCCTGAGGCATATTTTGTACGGATGTCCTCTAAACCAATGCCTTCGCTCCCTCGTTCTGAGTGAGGGAACGGTTATACCTTTGAAAGGTAACTATTTAAGACCCACCGTTCCGCAAAGTTTCCTTGGCTCAAAGGGAAGCGTCAGGGCAGGGTGGTGGGTAAACGGTTACCTCGGAATTGGGGCGGTAATGTGAAGATCTGGATTTGGGTCATTGCTGTCGTCGGGTTTCTGAGCGGTGTGTCCATGGCGGGTGATAGCTCTCCTGTTGATCTGCGTATCATTATCGATACCTCGGGGAGCATGCGTCGTACCGATCCCCTCAATCTACGGATCCCGGCATTGCGTCTGGTGGTGGGGCTGCTACCTCGTGGTTCTCGGGTCGGAATATCTACCTTCGATCAGCATGTGGTAGTGGTGGTACCACCGGGGGAGGTGACCGCAGCCTGGCAGGAGAAGGCACGACGTGCGGCCGACCGCATTAATTCAAAGGGATTGTTCACGGATATTGGGGCTGCCTTAGAGCAGGCCATTGCTGGTTGGGACGGACCCGCCGGAACATCGCAACGTAAGATTATGTTGATGACGGACGGCATGGTGGATGTCTCCAAGGAGGCTGCGGTGAATGCCGCAGCCCGTGAACGAGTGCTTACCCAGGTCCTACCACGAGTACGTTCCGCTGGAGCCTCGATCTACTCCATCGCACTCTCCGACGAGGCGGACCATGACCTGTTACGCCAATTTGCACGAGATACCAGTGGTTGGTCTGAGCAGGCGGCGGATGCCGGATTATTGCAACGGTTGTTTCTGCGCATCTTTAGTCAGGCGGTACAACGCGAAAGCCTACCGCTGAAAGACAATCGTTTTGTGGTAGATGGTTCGATACATGAGGTGACCTTGGTGGTGTTTCGCCGCCCAGGGGCCAATCCCACCAGTATCTTGGCCCCCGATGGGACCCGTTATAGCCGTGAAACTCCTCCTACCCAGGGACGTTGGGCCAGCGAGCAAGACTACGACATGGTGACCGTCGAAAAACCGGTGGCTGGTCCTTGGCAGGTACAGGCTGATACCGACCCTGACAATCGGGTGATGGTCGTTTCAGACCTAAACCTGGAGATGGACCCAGTGCCCCCCTTAGCTCTGGTAGGAGAACATTTGGATGTTACGGCACGCCTGCGTGAACACGGGAAGATAGTTACTGACCACGATTTTCTAGGGCTTTTAGGATTTTCGGTGACACGCACCGCTGAAAATGGCGAGCACGACCTGCGTCCCCTGCGGGATGACGGAATGACCCCCGACGAAACCGCTAAGGACGGTGTCTTCAGCGTTTCGTTGGCTGATTTGCTGCATCCTGGTCCTCAGGAGTTGCGAGTGGCCGTAGAAGGGGCAACTTTTCAGCGAGAGTTACACTATTCCGTTCAGTTATATCCGTCCGGGGTGGAAACCAAACTAGAGAATGGAGAAGGAGGTGGGGCGCGATCTGTGATAGTGCGACCGATACCCGAGGTCGTCGATCCCGCAAGCCTTGCGGTAACGGCGACCCTCACCGATCCCCTCGGGGCGGCTCAACCGCTAACTTTGGTGCGGGGTCAAGACGGTACCTGGTCCGCACCACTACCGGCAGGAGAGGGGCGTTATCTCGTAGTTTTCCAGGCCCGTGGTCGTACCCCACAGGGTCGTACCCTGTCCTTCATCCCCTCGCCGTTAACTTTTGGGAATGCTGCTATTGTGCCTCCGCCTCCGCCTCCGTCCCCACCTCCCGCAGCCTCTGCTCCTCCTGCCGCTTCTCACGATGTCACCTTCGACCCCCCCAAGTCACAAACCTCTTGGACCGTTCTGGGCGGGGTGTTGGTCGTCATCAATGCACTGATTGCCGTGGCGATCTGGTTTGGTCGTCGCTGGTGGCGGCAACGCAACGAAGCCATGTTTCTCGACCTTGCCGAACAGATTGAACCGCCCTCTATTCCGCTTTGAATGAACAGAGACCTCGGGGGTATATTTGGATGAATCTTACTCAACCTCTGTTGATTTCGATTCTGGCTGAATTCTCTATAGCCTTGGTTTGTGTGTTGGGGATATGGTCCTTCCTTGCGCTACGTCGTCGACGGCGAGACATGGCGGCGGCATTGGCGTTGGTTGAATCAGTACGCCGCGAAGAACCCATGCATCTATCACAGATGCGTGGTTTTATTTCTCGTGTAGTTCAGGGGGGAAACTCCTCCTCGATTGCGGAACGATTGCTAGAGGAAGAACGTAATTTCTACAAACATTTCATCCGGATCTATCTAAAGCGAGATGCCGATGCCTTTGCGATGCTCCCTGATGAAGTAAAGAAATTATGGGAATCCTATAGCAGATTATTCGCGTCGGATGAGGGAGATGCTGCTTTTTCTTCTCCTTCCCAGATCTCGGAGCTCGATCACTACCTGGGAGAGGAAGGTCCGACACCTCTCCAAGAATTAAGGGCCTTGCAGGAGGCACACAGCCAGTTGGAGGCGCGTTTCGAGCACATGCAAAAAACGCTTCAGGGATACACCAATACCTCTGGAAAAGGTAGTCCGGTACCGATGTCTACAGCTCCGAAAGCTCAATTCACGGAGACCCTCGAGATGAGGGCGGGCGCTACTCAGTTATTACCAGAGTTTCCATCTGCAGAGAATTTTGACACTCCACAAGAGGACGAGGCAGAACCAGAATTTGCGTCTGAGTTTGGCGCGGGGCTGGAATTTGAGTCGGCGCTGGAGCCTGAATCTGAATCAGTGCTCGGCCCTGAGTTAGGCTCAGAATCAGAATCGGCATTTGAATCGATGTTTGAATCAACGACGGAGCCGGCGCTGGAGTTTGAATCAGAGGCAGAGGCCGAGTCCAAACCAGAGATTGAATCAGAGTCTGAATTAGAGTTTGGATTGGAGTTTGGATTAGAGGCCGAATCAGAACCCGAATCAGAACCAGAAGCTGAATCGGAATTTTCCATGGAACAATCTTTTATGGAAGAGACAACGGAATCAGTGGTAGAAGAAACTTTTGCGGAATCTCCTATGGAAGGTTTTATGGAATCCCCAGAAGAGTCTTCAACGGAATCTTTTGCGGAAACCTCCCCGGACGCACCCGCCGTAGAATCAGAAGAATTTGCCTGGGACAACGCCTTATTGTCCACCGATGTACTGGATTTCGATGTCTTGCAATTGGAGGAAGTGGCTATGGATCGGCCCAATACGCCGAAAGGCTCAACCGTGACACCCGGTCGTGGTTCTACTGGAGCGAATAGTGCGCCGGTTCAGAATCCCAGTGCGAGTTTAGGTTCGTCTGAATTTCCGGATTCCTTTGGAGGGGAATCAATCTCTACCAGCGACGAAGAAACGGAGGGCCACCTGCGTAACATCGTCATAGCCGCTGAGGAAAGTTGGCGAGAGACGGGTATTACTAGTTCAGCCTCCAGCGGTGCTGGAAAAGGGCGAAAACGTTGAAATTAGCGTCAATCAAATATTAGATATCTTGTTTTTCTCGCGCGTCCTCTGCTGGGCGTATGGTTGTGTTAAAATCTAGGCCTACCGTTTTTCTGGAGTAAACATTATGAAACTTTTCCGTTTTATCCCATTATTCCTTTTCCTGTTGCTCATCTACGATGCGATGGCCTTCACTGGCGTGAGAATGGATACCGGCCTTTTTACCCTGCATCTCATTTCTGGGGCATCCTGGAGTCCAACCTGGGGGGATGTGTTACTGTTCCTGGGAGGAATCACCCTATACATTGAACTGCTTAAATCTACGAGCGCCGCGATGGCGACTGTTATCGACCACACCCTATCTGTTCTGGTATTTATCGGATTTTTGGTGGAATTCCTCGTGATGAAGAGCGCGGCTACCTCGACTTTCGTTATGCTGATGCTCTTGTCACTTTTAGATGTCGTGGCCGGTTTTAGCATCACCGTTTCCACTGCACGGCGTGACTTTTCGGTAGAACGGTAGCGTCGGGCTCTCCTCTGCTATTGGTTGGGCACACTTGTTGTGATATTCGAGATCGGGAGGCAGCTTGCCTCCCGATTTTTTAGGGTAACCGTTCATGCACCACCCACGCTGGGAAGGGGGATACAGAGGCTGATTCCGTTTTGTGTCTCAAATGTGCTAGGGTCGAGATAAACGAAATGCCATATAGTAGCTTTACCGTTAGGAAAGTTCAGAAGGAATTCGGTGTTCAAATAATAGAACAGACAGAATTATTTTCTCATATAAGCCCGCATGATATTAGTGAGCACTTAAAAGAGACGTTATCTGATAATGTAGCCTTAGCAATATCTATAAACACAGAGAAAGCACGTTCGGAGTTAATTATTGCGCCAGTTCTCATTGAGATCAGAAAGTTATTTAATAAGAAGATAAGTTTATTTTCTGGTATTGAGTTAAATATTAATAAAGAACGTGACTTGGTTGGTTTCTGCGATTTTATTATCAGTCAATCACCTGAACAACTGTTCTTGAAAGCACCATTAATCGCCATTGTCGAAGCAAAGAATGAAAACATCATGAATGGGTTAGGGCAATGTGCTGCGGAGATGATTGCCTCAAGAATATATAACGAACAAGAAGGCGTGTTGTTGCCGAAGGTTTATGGCGTTGTAACGTCGGGCAATATATGGAAATTCTTGAGGTTTCAGGGCGATTCTATTTATATTGATCTGGATGATTATTCCATCAAAGAAATAACCAAGATAGTTGGAATTCTATATTCAATGATCGAACAAAACGCCTAAGGACGGCCACCCATGTGGGTATCTCACCCGCTCCTGCGCGGCCAAGATGGCCGCGCCCCTTGATGGATCTGAACGGTTTCCTTTCTAGATGTTTGGCCCACGTAATTTGCGAATAACGGGGGCAGTGCTAGGACGTACTCCACGCCATAGAAAAAATGCCTCGGCTGCCTGTTCCACTAACATTCCCAACCCATCCTCGATTTTGTATGCACCGTGGAGGGTTGCCCAGCGTAGAAATGGGGTAAGGGTGCTGGAGTACATTAGGTCGTAACACCAAGCACCCTCTGTGAGTAATCGATCGGGTAGCGGCGGAACTTCTCCCTCTAGGCTAGCGCTGGTCGCATTGAGCACGAGATCGAATTGTTTCCCGTGCAAGTCGTCAAAACCTCCGCCGCTTATCGGGCCTAGGTCGGCAAAGTCTTCGGCTAGCTTTTTGGCATGTGCAGGGGTTCGATTGGCAATGAAAATCTGATCGGGTCTCGCCGTGAGCAATGGTTGCAAAATTCCATGAGCGGCCCCACCCGCTCCCAATATTAATAGTCGGGTCCCGACTAAATATATTCCGAGATTGTCGGTAAGGTCGCGTACCAAACCTACGCCATCGGTGTTGTCCCCATACCAACGACCATCAGCAAGTACCTGTAAGGTATTCACTGCCCCGGCCCGTTTTGCCCGTTCGCTATGTAGATCGGCAAGAGTGTAGGCGTCTACCTTGAATGGCACGGTGATATTGAGCCCCTTCCCTCCCCTCGCACGGAAGGTGGTTGCTGCAGTAGAAAAGGCCCCGTGCGCTACGAGGATGGCGGTATAGGTAAGTTCCTGGCCAGTTTCTTGAGCAAAGGCGCTGTGGATGAGAGGGGATTTGCTGTGGGCGATGGGATTTCCCATTACCGCATATTGATCGAACTCGGACATTGGACGATGACTCCTTTACCGTAAAAGAAAATTATTTAATGAATTTCCTTTTATGTCAAAAATAATATGAACGAGGCATTTATTCAGCAAAGCTCGACCGGTCTTTGGTTGAGTTTTGATACACCATTCCGCGTCATCGAAGCGTGGATTCCCGGTGAGATACTCCCAGCGCTCCAAGAGGTGGAACGCCTGGTCGAGGAAAATACTTGGTATGCAGTTGGTTTTGTTACCTATGAAGCGGCGCCAGAGTTTGATCGTGCTTTTCGTACCCGTGTGTGCGACGTTATCTCTGAACAATCTCTGCCGTTGTTGCGCTTTGCACTCTATGCCGCGCCTGAGATTCTTCCTGCGTCTCAACTCTTCCCTGTTACTCGAAACGATGAGGCAGTACCGGTCACTGCACTGAATGCCTGGTTACCCTCAGTGGATCATGTAGCCTATTGTGCTGCTATCGATACAATTCACGGGCACATTGCGCGTGGAGATACCTATCAAGTGAATTACACGTGGCGTCTCCGTGGACAATTGGCGGGAGATGCTCGGCACTGGTTTGGAGAAATGGTTAGGGTGCAGTCCGCGCGCCATGGCGCCTATCTCGATATTGGTCAATTCGTGGTGCTCTCGGCGTCGCCAGAGTTGTTTTTCTCGTTGGATGGCCGACGTTTAATTACTCGACCGATGAAAGGCACGGCGGCGCGAGCCCCGGATCTTGCAACGGATCAGGCGCGTGCAAGTGCATTACGGACATCGGCCAAAGAGCGCGCCGAAAATGTCATGATCGTGGACATGATGCGCAATGATCTGAGTCGGATCGCAGATTTGGGGAGCGTACAGGTCGCACGCCTATTTGCCATCGAACAGTATGCGACGGTGTGGCAGATGACCTCTACCGTTGAAGCACTTACTGATCATTCGGTCACAGAGATCTTTCGTGCCCTTTTTCCTGCTGCATCGGTGACGGGCGCCCCCAAGGTATATACCATGGGATTAATTGCCGATCTCGAAACAACGCCGCGAGGTCTTTATACTGGAGCGATTGGTTTTATCGCACCTGGTCGGCGTGCGGAATTCAATGTCGCGATTCGTACCGTAGTCCTAAACCGGGCCAGCGGGGTTGCGGAATATGGGGTTGGTGGGGGGATTGTGTGGGATTCCGAGACAACCTCGGAATATGCGGAGTGTCTTACCAAGGCACAGGTTTTATGGGTCCGTCGACCGCGTTTTTCGTTATTAGAGACCTTGTTGTGGACGCCGACCGATGGTTTCTCATTACTGGAGGAACACCTCGCACGGATCTCGGGATCGGCATCATATTTTGGTTATCCGATTGACCTAGAGGGAATGCGCCGAATACTTACTGAAAGCGCCGCCGGTTTTTCCCCTTCACCCCAGCGTGTACGCCTACTTCTCGACGAAGACGGTACGATGCGTACTGAATCGATTGTACTCGACCCATGCCTGGCACAGGTGTCTTTGGTGCTTGCGACAACGGCAATCAATTCCTCGGACCCATTTTTCTATCACAAGACGACCCACCGCGCCGGCTACGAACGTGCCCGTCGCGAATGTCCAGGGGGAGAGGATGTATTGCTGTGGAATGAGCGCGGCGAGATTACCGAGACCACCATTGCCAACGTGGTTGTTGATCTCGACGGTGAATGGGTGACGCCCCCAATAACCGCTGGTCTGCTCGCGGGGACTTATCGTCGCAAACTTCTGGAGGAGGGAACGATCCGTGAAAAAACCATCAAACTCACCGACCTCACGCGCGCCAATGGCCTATGGGTGATTAATTCGGTGAGGGGACAACGGCGCGCCTCCTTGGATGGTTACTTAGGACAGTTACTATTTTCCTAACCAGCCTGAAGGTTAGTGGCAGTAATCACCCCCCCCCCTCGTTGGGAGGGGGAGTGAATTGTTACCTTTTAGCAACTATTTCGGGACCCGACCTGGAAAGAAACGCGCACCAGCGTAGGTGGTGGCCCCCGCGAAATCCTGATCAATTCGGATCAGTTGGTTGTACTTCTCAATCCGTTCGCCACGGCAAGGAGCGCCGGTCTTGATCTGCGGGACACTAAGCGCCAACGCCAGGTCGGCAATGAATGAATCGGCATTTTCCGCCGAACGATTGGCCATGATCGGCACGTAATTGTGTGACTGGGCCAGGAATATTGAATCAGCAGTCTCCGACAGCGTACCAATTTGGTTGGGCTTGATGATGATGGCATTTCCAACTTGCGTGGTAATGCCCTGAGAGAGCTTGGCGATATTGGTGACAAACAGATCGTCGCCGATTAACTGAATTTGGTCGCCCAGCGCGATGGAGAGCGCACGCCATCCCTCCCAATCGTCTTCGGCCAGACCATCTTCAATGCCAAGAATTGGATAGGTGCGCACCCACGATTGATAGAGCGCGATCAGATCCGATGCGCTGGATTTTTCTTGGTTAGAACCAGCTGCCGCCAAGTGGTAGCTGCTATCTCGATATAATTCCGTCGCGGCAACATCCAGCACAATTCCGATCTGCTCCCCTGGTACATATCCTGCCGCAGTAATTGCCTGTACCAAGATTTCGAGGGCGCGTTCGTTAGAGTCAAGCTGCGGCGCAAAACCGCCCTCATCCCCGACCGAAACGCGATGGCCGCCGGCCATTAGTAGTTTGCGTAGCGTGCGGTAGGTTTCAACGCCCCAACGAATAGCTTCGGTTACCGATGACGCACCGACAGGGGCAATCATGAATTCCTGAACACTCAAACCACTGTCTGCGTGTACACCACCATTGAGTACATTGAAGGTGGGTACTGGAGTTTGAAATGGAGGTACCTGCGGGGTTTGGGCATTGCCAGATTGGAGGGCTTGCGCGAGGGCAATGGGGAGTGGTAAAGCGCGGCTTGTGGCAATTGCCTTGGCGTATGCCACCGAAACCGCAAGAATTGCGTTGGCACCTAAGTGTGATTTATTTTCTGTGCCATCGAGATCGATGAGCAATTTGTCGATAGTGCGCTGGTCGGTGGCGTTGCGACCGATTAAAGCACTACGCATCGGACCTCTTATATTCTCAACTGCCTTTTGAACACCAAGTCCACCATAGCGGAGCGGGTCATTGTCGCGAAGTTCTAGCGCTTCGTAGCGTCCGGTCGATGCACCGGAGGGTACGCAGAAGCGGCCTAAATGCTGGCCGTCTAGAATTACAGCGGCCTCTACGGTGGGGGTACCCCGAGAATCCAGGACTTCGTACGCACGCACATCAGTTATGGTGGTCATGGGTGGGCTTTTGCGAGGTGAACAATGGGCTGGGAATCCTACCACAGATGAATGAATTGTGGTAAGGGTATAATTCTATTGGAAGGACAGGTCAACTTGGGACACTGCCAGTCGCTTTGAATGTTTCGATAATCTTGCGAAGTTCGGCAATACTCGATTCATAGCGTTCGATACGTTCTTTTTGCATCTGGTCATGTATTTGTGTCTCATGGAGGCATTCAGTTGATTCTGCTCGTTCGCGCTCCGATTGCTCCTGCCCATCTTCTGATTTTTCTTGGGGATCGACGAGGTGTTCTTCGGTAGCGGCTGAGACAGTAACGCTAGAGGTGGCGACCGGTTTTGGGTCGCGTTTTGGTTTGATTAATTTGATGCCTTGATTCTTCTTATTATTCTTGCTTTTTGGTTCCCCGAATACGCGAATCAGCTCGTTAAACTGTATTTTTGTCTCACCACGATGGCGTACTATCGCAGTTTCAGAAAGCTCTTTGGTGTGCATCTTCTGTAAGATGGTGAAGTAATCTACGCCAAAGGTGGTGGCTGCTTGAGAGATATTAACCAGGAGCGATTCTTGGGTCATGACCGATCTTTCGTGGGTGATGTGGTATCACAGGCGTCAACGAATAATATAATGCAAGACGGAGATTTATACTTTAATTGTGGTCGTGGTTTTGGGGTACCGTTCATCTATAACCACTACGGATCCTTGGGATCGGAACTTTCTGGATCATCGCGATCACTGGGCGTCGTTTTAACAAAGGGATAGATCTGACCAACTCCGCTCTGCATCTTTTTCCACAGGGCAAGGTTTTGTTCCATGATATCACCGAATACCGCCAAGGGGGTCTTCTCGATGAATATCTCCATCTGTTTGTGAAACTCACTCTGCTGGTGCATAAAGGCATCGAGACTCTTCTCCAGGTAGCTGGAAACGAATACCTGGAGCGTATCACCGTAGAATCGAATGAGCCGCTCTAACAACTCGACACCGAGGATGGGCTGCCCCTTATCTTCCTGTTCAACGATAATCTGTAAGAGAATGGAACGGGTAATATCTTCGCCACTCTTGGCATCAACGACGCGGACATTAACCCCGTCAAGCAGGAGCAGGCGAATATCATCCAAGGCAATATATTTGCTATGACCGGTATCGTAGAGGCGACGATTCGGGTATTTCTTGATCAAGCGTGGTTCGGGCATGTGAGTTTCCAACAGGGCTGGGTTTAGTTTCCCGTTTTGCCTGTGAAGGGTCGACGGTGATAATTGTTCAGTCCCTCCTGGGAACGCAATTTTAGACAAGGCAACAACCTGAACCATCGAAGGTGTAACCCATTGAGCACGGGGTCGCAGGTTGAATCGACTTCGTTGGTCCAACCTTACAATTGACTGACTAGTCAGGGCAAGAGTACGTTCGGCAATCGTTCACACTCCCTCTGGGAACATGGGCGTCTCACCGCATTCGCGCGACCAAGATGGCCACGCTCCCGAGGGGGATCCGAGCGGTAACCTCAATGCATGTGTTGGCCGCCGTTGATGGCAAAGTTGGCCCCGGTCATAAAGCCAGAATCGTCGTGTGCGAGGAAGGCGACCAAACGTGCAATCTCACGGGCCTCGCCCATGCGGCCCACCGGAATTTGGGCGACGATTTTAGCGCGAATATCCTCAGGTACGGCCATTACCATCGGTGTGGCGATGTAGCCGGGCGATACGGTGTTGGCGGTGACGCCCTTCTTGGCCCCTTCCAGGGCAATGGACATTGTGAAACCGTGGATCCCCGCCTTGGTCGCGGCGTAGTTGGCCTGGCCAAACTGGCCCTTGGTACCGTTGATCGAGGAGATGTTGATGATACGCCCGAAGCTGCGTTCCAACATGCCGCCGAAAACATAGCTGGTGGTGTTGAAAACGCTATCGAGGTTGGCGGAGATGACCTCACGCCACTGTTGCGGGGTCATCTTACGAATTGCTGCGTCGCGGGTAATTCCCGCCGCATTGACCAGAATCCCCACCGGGCCGCACGCTGATTCGATAGCCTTGATCGCGGCCCCGGTGGATTCATAGTCACCAAGATCGGCGACGGCAACGGTAATGTCGTAGCCTTCTGCGGCCATCCGGGCCTTCCACTCACCTTGGGCGCGGGCGGCAGCAGCAGGGTGTTCAATAACAGCAACCTTGCAACCTTGGGCAGCTAGCGCCTTGCAGATTTCCTCACCAATGGCACCGGCCCCGCCGGTAACGACTGCGATTCGCTGGGTCATATTTGTATCTCTTTACTTTGG
>CAUYTY010000238.1 GCA_963575655.1 Gammaproteobacteria bacterium
GGAAATCAATTGAATATGTCATGGGTTTAATCACTTTATAATGGCTTTGCTATAACCGGTCAGGGTGTTTTCCACTTCTTCCTTGCATGGTTTCTCAAGGTCCGCCAAAATACTGGAAATATTTGAACCATCCACCAGTAATCTGTCCGAAAGGGGTATGTAATTCCTCGTTGCCGGCGATCCGATGGTACGATCACCCTACCATGCCGAGTTGCAGGCGGCAGGTCTGGTGGTCCAAATAGAACCAGCGTTCGTTGTGAACGTGCCCATCCCCAAATCCCTTCAATAACGTCATACCCGAGTCAATCGACCATGGATATCCACGATTACATGATGCAGGTGGGCAGTTGTGCGCGAGATTGTGCCAAAGTCCTGGCCCGCGCCCCGACCGCCACCAAAAACCGCGCACTACTGGCCACCGCACAGGCCATAGAGCAGGCGCAAGCGGGTCTCGTCGCGACCAATGCGGAGGACTTAGAACAAGGCCAACGCAACGGCCTGGGCGCGGCCATGCTCGACCGTCTGGCCTTGACCCCTCCCCGTATCACCGCAATGGCGGAAGGGTTGCGTCAGATCGCCACGTTGCCCGACCCGATCGGCCAGGTAACAGACCTTGCCTATCAGCCTTCTGGGATCCAGGTGGGCCGGATGCGGGTACCACTCGGTGTGATCGGCATCATCTACGAATCACGCCCCAACGTGACCGCCGACGCGGCAGGGCTATGCCTCAAGGCAGGCAACGCCAGTATCTTGCGTGGAGGGTCAGAGTCTCTTCGTTCTAACCAAGCGATTGCCGCGTGCATCCATCAAGGCTTGGAAGCCGCTGGGCTACCGGCGGGGGCGGTACAGGTAATTGAGACCACCGACCGGGCCGCCGTGGGTGAGTTGTTGCGTATGAATCAATACGTAGACGTGCTCATTCCACGCGGTGGCAAGTCGTTGGTCGAGCGAATTAGCAAGGAGGCGCGGATACCAGTCATCAAACATCTGGATGGTATCTGCCACGTCTATATCGATGCCGCCGCCGACCTCGAAAAAGCGGTGCGAGTGGCCTTTAACGCTAAGACCCAGCGTTACGGCACCTGCAATACCATGGAGACTTTATTAGTGGATACGGCAATTGCCAACCGGGTCCTGCCACGATTGGCAGGTATGTATCTGGAGAAGGGAGTTGAATTACGCGGCTGCCCAGCCACACAAACGCTACTTTCCGGTTGGGCAGTAACAGCGGCAACCGAGAAGGATTGGGATACCGAATATCTGGCCCCAATTCTTTCTATTCGCATTGTAGACGGTATCGACGCCGCAATTGATCACATTGCGGCCCATAGTTCTGCTCATACCGATGCGATTTGTACCGAAGATTGGACCAAGGCCCGGCGCTTCTTGGCCGAGGTTGATTCCAGTTCGGTGATGGTGAATGCCTCTACTCGTTTCGCCGATGGTTTCGAGTACGGACTGGGGGCGGAGATCGGTATCTCCACCGATAAATTCCACGCTCGTGGTCCAGTTGGGCTAGAAGGACTGACCTCCCAAAAGTTTATTGTATTAGGCGATGGTCACATTCGGACCTAGCCGGAATTCCGGGAGTGGTCGGGTGGGCAGGCGTCTTTCCGCTTGCCCACCGGTGACGCTGATTGCCGATACACAGAAAATCCAGCACCAGATTCATTAGCACTGTTTTACAATCCTTCGTTGATGAGTTCCATGAGAGCCGCCACCGCCTCGGTATCGTGGGCGTAGACTGTGCGGCGCGCCAACTTGGCGAGGTGGTGATAATCGCTAGTATTGATCACCTGTTTTACTTCCGGCAGAGAAGAGGGGTGCATACTTAATTCTTGCAGCCCAAGGCCGACCAATAGCCGGGTATAGCGAGGGTCCCCGGCCATTTCTCCGCACATCCCCACCGGTATCCCGGCACGCGCCCCAGCGCGCAACGTCGTATAAATCAAACGCAATACCGCAGGATGGAGTGGGTCGTAGAGATAACTCACCTGGTCATCAATACGGTCAATCGCCAGGGTGTATTGAATAAGGTCGTTGGTACCCAATGACAGAAAGTCGAGGTGGCGCGCCAGAGATGGCACCGTAAGGGCCGCAGCTGGAACCTCGACAATTCCCCCCAGAGGCATATTTTCGTTGAAAGCCAATCCCTCGCGACGCAGATCACGTCGAATCTGCTCCAACAGGTGAATAACTTGGAGTACCTCCGCATTCTGGGTAACCATGGGAATCGCCATCCGCACCGGACCATAGGCAGAAACGCGCAGGATGGCGCGGAGTTGAGGAATGAATAGACTCGGAACCCGCAGACATAAACGAATGCCCCGCAGCCCCAGCGCTGGATTGGTCGCCAATCCCCCCAATTCGGAACCCGCAAATGGTTTGTCAGCCCCCAGATCCAAGGTGCGAATTGTGACCGGGTGCCCATCCATAACCTGAACTAGGCCACGATAAACGGCGAACTGCTCATCCTCGCTGGGCGGCTCGGAACGGTTCATGTAGAGGAATTCGGTTCGATATAACCCCACTCCTTCGGCACCCACCTCCATCAGTTCGTCGATGTCTTCAGGCAGTTCGACGTTGGCCATCAGGCGTACCCGACGCCCATCTTGGGTACACGCAGGGTGGGTACGGAGCCGGAGGAGGTCGGCGACTCGTAACAGATCCTCTTGATGGCGTTGTTGGTAGTGCTGTAGAGAGCGCAGGTCCGGGTTTACCACCACAATCCCACGACGCCCGTCCAGGATGACGGTCTCGCCCTCAAGGATAAACTGCCGTGCCCGACGTACCCCCACCACCGCCGGCAGGTCAAGACTACGGGCAAGGATGGCCGTGTGAGAGGTAGGCCCTCCACGCTCAGTGATAAAAGCCGCGCCCCCCTCGTGGTAGAACAAGACCACGTCCGCCGGAGACAACTCGTCCACCACCACAACCTTGCCACGCAGGCGGCCCGCGCCCGCCTCCCAGAGCGAGGATTTTCCAGTGAGCAGACCCTGAACCAGATTCACGACTTGGTCCACATCGTCCTTGCGGGTGCGCAGGTAGGGGTCCTCCATCGACTCGAAGATCTGAACCAAACTATCGCGCTGCTGCTTCAAGGCCCATTCGGCATTGCACTGCTGGTCACGAATCAGATCCACCGGCACCTTAGAGAGCGTGGAATCCTCCAACATCAATAGGTGGATATCAATAAAGGCAGTAACATCCGCCGGGGTGCTAATCGGCAGATGGTCGCGAATGGTACGGAGATGGACTCGCGCCTGCTCCAGGGCCACCTCAAAACGCTCCACCTCCTGCTCCAGGAGGTCCTTAGGCAGGTTGTACTCCATCACCTCGGGGACATCACGGAGGAGCAGGTGGACCTTGCCAATGGCAATCCCGCGCGCTACCCCTATCCCCATCAGCAGAACACTCATCGCCGTATGGTCTCTCGTGCGCCCTTATTCCGCCTCGCCGAATCGATTTTCGACCAGAGCAACCAATTTCTCCACGGCAAGATCCTCATCTGGACCATCAACAATCAATTCCAACGAGGTCCCCCGCCCTGCCGCCAACATCATCACCCCCATGATACTTTTGCCATTGACCTTCTGAGTCTTGCGCATAAGAGTAATCTCCGATTGGAAGCCGGAAGCTAAGGTAACAAACTTGGCTGCGGCCCGTGCATGGAGGCCAAGGCGATTGATGATAGCTATCTGAATTTGGCGCATAGAAAACAGCGGTGTCGTAAAGTAATGCCCTTCACCAAATTCAGGAAAATCAGGAATTCTTCCTATCGAACAACCAGAAAAATTTCTGATTCTCATAAGCTTTTGAAGAAAGGCCAGCGGAAATCCTCATACGACAAAAACTGACTCACCCTCGCTACACACGAGTCATTAAATTTGTCGATATAGGAATCACATACGAAATATACCAGGGGTCAATCAAGCCAACCACTTACCGCGCAAATTTTTTCCACCCTAGGGGCCATCTTCGGCAGACGACGTTGGGGGATCGTCTGGCGCCCGGCAGTAAATAATGCCATCACGCCCCCCACTTACGGCCTTGTTGGTTAACTCATCAAGACTTAGGTATGAATAATTAAACACTCGAATTAACATCGGTAGATTTACCCCAGCCACCACCCTCACTCGATTATTGTCGAGGCGGCAGGCAATATTACTCGGTGTAGAACCATACATATCCGTGAGCACTAACACACCATCCCCTTGGTCAAGGGATACCGCCATCTGCATCGCATTACGCGACAGAACATCAGGGTCTGAGTTTCTCGCAACCATCAATACTGCGGTCGCCAACGGACAGAATCCCAGAGTAATCACTGCCGTATCTACCAAGACTCGCCCCACTTGGTCATGGGTAATAACCAATATTGCGACCATCATTGCAGCTCCCGATGCCTAATCTGAACATTTGGCCGTTGAGAACGAAAGTGCTGTCCCAAACGCTCCACAAAATAGACGGAACGATGCTGGCCACCGGTACATCCCAACGCAATGGTCAGATAGGAACGATTATTGGCCTCAAAACGCGGAATCCAAGCGTCAATAAAACGCTCCAGAGTTTGATACATCTCCTCTACCAGCGGCGACTTTTCCAGAAACTCCGCAACCGCCCGATCGTGCCCCGTCAGTGGTCGTAGATGAGGCTCCCAATGGGGGTTCGGTAGACAACGCAGATCGAAGAGGTAATCGGCATCTGCCGGAATTCCGCGTTTATAACCAAAAGAGACGAACAGAATCGACAATGACTCACCCATCCGTCGTCCGATCCGATTGACAAGCAGGTCACGAAGTTGGTGTTGGTGGGTAAGGGTCGTGTCAAAACAAAGCTGCGCCGCCGCCCGGAGCGGTTCTAATAATCTCCGTTCCTGGACAATGGCTTCCGGTAATAATAACGTCTGAGTTGTCAGTGGGTGCTTACGACGGGTTTCACTGAATCGTTTAAGCAGAGTTCCAGTGTCCGCATCGAGAAAGAAAACTTCGACCAAGACTCCCGCCTCGCGTAGCGAATTACAAATCTGCGGGAATTGCTCTAGGTCTGCGGGTGGATTACGGGCATCGATCCCCGCCGCTACCCGTTGATAATCGGGTTTCCGTTGTTCCAACATCTCGTTCGCCAAAGCTGGTAGCAAACTTACTGGAAGATTATCCACGCAGTAATAACCGAGATCCTCCAGCACATGCAACGCCGTGCTTTTCCCCGACCCAGAAAGACCGCTGACGATGATGAGCTTCATTCTGACCAGCTAATAGTTAGCGCACAGGAATGGAAAGGTTATCTGGAATCTCCAACTGGGCAGACTCCAATTGATATGGGTTGTGAAAACCTTCTTCGTTCATTTTAATATGGTGACGTTGGCGTTCGATAAAATCCAGCGCCGCATTATATCCATTGTTCTTAAGTAGGTGATTGCGTACTGCCGCCTCTACGAGCACAGCCAAATTGCGACCGGGAGCGACCGGAAGCGTAATCTGAGGAATTTCCACCTCAAGAAAAGTACGAATTTGATGATTACCATGGAGACGGTCAATACTCTCCAGATCGATCTCGTTCATGTGTTCCAGGTGGATGATCAGTCGCAAGAATTTTGCCTTCTTGACACCACTGTCACCAAACATGGCGCGAATGTTGAGCAGTCCTAAACCACGCACCTCCAGAAAGTCCTGCAATAACTCTGGACAATTTCCCACGAGAGCGTCAGGAGCCACCCAAGTAAAGATCGGTGCATCATCGGCGATCAACCGGTGGCCACGGGTAATGAGTTCCAGCGCCAATTCACTCTTACCAACCCCGGCGGACCCGGTTAAGAGGACACCGGTCCCCATCACCTCCATAAATACTCCATGCAGGGTAAGTCGCTCCGCCAACAAATTGGATAGGTAGTGGCGCAGGTAGGTAATGACCTTTTCGCTAGAGAACGGCGTACCAAAAATGGGCACTCCTCGTTCCTCAGCGGCTGCCAAAAGCGTAGGTTCCACACCCTGACCGTCAGCAATAACTACCATGGCTGGGGCCGGATCCAATAATTGTTGCTCTACCTCGGTACGCCTCGCTGAGGCAAGACCCGCAAAATACTCCGTATCTCGTGGAGAAAAGACTTGAACACGATGAGGATGATTTAGATTAAGGGGACCCACCAAAGATGCCGTCCCAAGATTCTCATGAGCATTGCCATCTCCCAAAATCCGACCTGCCCCACGCCTACCCGCCAACCAGCACAGGGAGAGCCGCTCAGCATGGGTATCAAACAAGACGCGAACGGTGATGGGAATCGTCATGGGCTACTCGGAAGGTTGCCAAGTAGTAATGAGTTTGTGGATTGCAACAGCCCCTTGGGCCTCACGTAGACATTGACGTAGTTCAGAATCACTAAACATGCGTGCGAGGTGGGCAAGAATGCGTAGATGTTCATCGGTAGCCTGGTCCGGCACCACCAATGCGAAGAACAAATCCACCGTCGCATTATCAATGGCATCAAAAGCAATCCCTTTCGTAAGCTGTAAAAATGCTCCAATTACCCGTTGCCCCCCCTTCATTCGGCTATGGGGCAATGCGATTCCCTTGCCAAGACCAGTTCCTCCTAAACGCTCACGGGCCAGCAAACCGTCAAAGACCTGTTGGGTATTCAGGCCGGGATCACCTTTGGCCAGTGCTTCAGCAAGCAACTCCAAGACGCGGCGCTTGCTAGACGCACGAATACCAGTAGCGATACATTCAGGGCTTAGAAACTCGGCAATGTCCATGGTACCCACCCCTCACCCCTTAACGACAGAAGAGTCAGATTATTGTTGAAGTAAAATCTACTCATAACTTTTATCTCTACCCATTGTGGAGGAGTTGTCACCTCAACCGTATCGCTAGAGCATTTTCATTTTGCTTGTACGGAGTTTCAGATGGCACGCAGTCAGTTTTTCCATTCCGTGGAGCCGGGTATGCCGTACCTACAAAATGAAAACGCTCTAGCCTTTCCCTAATTCTTACCGGTAATACCACTGCCCCCCTCACCATTGGGGTAAAGCGAACAGTTACAAACCAAATACAAAAATCATAAGGCACTCTTAGATAACCCAAGTTGCCACCTATTCAAAATTCGGGACCGCATCCAATCGCCCCCCCCTCAATCCCCCCGTAACAATCCCCCCGTAAACGGGGGTAGGTCTGCGGCCTACTCCCTCCCCGTTTACGGGGAGGGCTGGGGAGGGGGCAAGTAGGTGGCAACTTGGGTTAGATACTATCTATTGCTCAATTAAATCGTCATTCCGGCCATCACAGCCAGAATGACGATTAGGTGACGACCTGAACTAATTAAGGACACGTCCCTCCTTGCGGTGATGGTCGGTAAGCTTCTCCTTGTGACGCACGATCTGACGATCGAGTTTGTCCGCTAAGGCATCAATCGCGGCATACATATTCTCGTCCTCGGCATTGGCAAAAATGGCAGCGCCGTTGAGACTCAAATTAGCCTCTACCTTATGGCGCAGCTTCTCCACCATAAGCACCACATGCATGTGGGTGACGTTGTCGAAATGCCGTTCCAGGCGTTCAAGCTTGCTGGTGACATAATCACGCAGGGCGGACGTGACGTCGATATGGTGCCCAGTCAGGGTCAATTGCATCGCAGACTCCTTAAGTTTTATTTAAATGTCAAAGGGAATATGGCCCCGTTTATGCCAAACGCTTTCGTTCGCTGGAAGGCGGAATGGCCATGGCCTCGCGGTATTTGGCCACGGTACGTCGTGCCACCTGAATCCCGCGGGCACCCAGTAATTCCGCAATTTTGTTATCACTGAGTGGTTTACCGGGTTCTTCTGCTGTTACCAGACGCCGAATTAGTGCCCGGATCGCAGTAGAGGAACACTCATCTCCATTAGAAGTATTCAGATGGCTGGAGAAAAAATACTTCAATTCGTAAATACCTCGCGGGGTATTCATGTACTTCTGGGTAGTGACCCGCGAGATGGTAGATTCATGCATCCCCACAGCCTCGGAGATATCATGGAGTACCAGTGGGCGCATCGCCTCATCGCCTTGTTCCAGAAAAGCGCGTTGGCGTTCGACAATGGCGGTGGCCACCTTGAGCAAAGTCTCGTTACGACTCTGCAAACTCTTGAGAAACCAACGCGCCTCCTGGAGGTGGTTGCGTAGGTAGGTATTGTCCGGGCTATTGTCGGCACGACGCACCAAAGAGGCATAGCGGGGATTGACGCGTAACCGGGGCGCGGTATCGGCGTTGAGTTCCACCTTCCAGGTCCCTCGTACCCGACTCACAATCACATCCGGGACCACATACTGCGGCTCATCCTCGGTCATCTGACCACCGGGGCGGGGATTAAGCTGCTGGATAAGGTGAACCACGGTACGCAATTCATCCTCCGAAAGGCCCATCCGCCGACTCAGTTGGGCAAAGTCGTGGCGTGCCAGGAGACCGAGGTGATTACTCACCAAGGCGTAGGCCTGATCCCGCCAGGGAGTAGTGGCGGGCAGGGCGCGTAACTGAAGCAGCAGGCACTCGCGCAGGTCTCGAGCCCCAATACCGACAGGATCAAAATTCTGCACTTGGTGTAAAACCGCTTCGATCTCATCGAGCCCCACCTCCAGTTCCGCCAAGGTAGCCTGGATTTCCTCCAGACTGCAACTCAGATAACCATCCTCATTGATGGAATCCACTAGAACTGTGGCGATCACCTCATCCGTGGGGGAAAAAGGGGTGAGCTGGATCTGCGACAGCAGATGGTCGCACAGGGATTCCCCGCCACCGTTCCGCCCTTCGTACTCCTTGCCATCAGACTCTGGATTGGCTGTCCCGGTGTTGGTGAGGTCGTAGTGATCCTCCCAATTGCTGTCTACGGCCAGATCGTCGGGGATATTCCCCTCTTGAAGGTCCAGTTCAGATTCACTCCTGTCATTGTCACGCTCATCCCTAGCGACCTCTGGGGCATCTACTGCTGCTTCCGATGAGTCAGTCGTCAGGTCCCGCGTCTCTCTCACCTCCACCACCTGCTCAACTCCATCCATACCCTCATCCGCTAACTCCTGCTCCCCCTCGTTAAGCTCCTCGAGCATGGGATTAGACTCCAATGCCTGTTGGATCTCGAGTTGAAGCTCCAGGGTGGAGAGTTGCAGCAGCCGGATGGCCTGCTGCAACTGCGGCGTCATGGTTAGTTGTTGACCAAGCCGAAGTTGGAGGGACTGCTTCATGAGGGGAGGTGAGATAGAGGACAACCAATTACGTGCATCTTAGCGCAAAGACCATGCCAATACAGCCCGAGATTTCTAACAACCCCCGTTCCCTCCCGTTATGAGGGGGAGTGAACGGTCACAGGCTAGCCAGTGTTCCTTGACCAGAGAAATCACCATTATGTTGCGGAATCACAGACGGAACTGATGCCCCAGATAGACATCACGCACCTGTTGATTCTCAAGAATCTCTTCTGGGGTACCGGCAGCAATTACGTGTCCTTGATTCACGATATAGGCACGCCCGCAAATCCCCAGCGTCTCGCGAACATTGTGGTCAGTAATGAGCACCCCAATACCCCGATCACGCAGGTGGCGAACGATACCCTGGATATCCACCACGGATAGTGGATCTACCCCCGCGAAGGGCTCATCCAACAGCATAAATCGTGGTTCCGCCGCGAGCGAACGGGCAATCTCCACACGCCGACGTTCCCCACCCGACAAACTCATCCCTATACTACCGGCCAGGTGAGTGATATGGAGTTCTTCAAGTAGCTCCCCCATCACCTGTTGGTGACTTTCCGGGGCCAGGTCATTCCGGGTCTGGAGGATGGCAAGCACATTGTCAGACACGCTGAGCTTTCGAAAAACGGAGGGTTCCTGAGGCAAGTAGCCTATCCCTAGGCGTGCGCGGGCATGCATGGGTAGCTTGGTAAGATCGACCTCGTCGAGGAGGATACGTCCCTGGTCAGCGCCAACCAATCCCACCACCATGTAAAAGCAGGTGGTCTTACCCGCCCCATTGGGACCAAGGAGACCAACGATCTCCCCACTTTTCACACGTAGCGAGATATCGTCCACTACCCGCCGCGCCCGATACCGTTTGGCCAACGACTCTGCGATAAGCACACTCACGGTTTTTCACCCGACGGAAGCGGTACCTGCAGGGCGTTGTCGGTCTTATCCTGGGAAGGTAAGGTCTTCGATGAATTGTTGGACTTGCCCCTGTCCTGGGGAAAGAGCGTGACATGCACCCGTTCCCCCGGGGCGCTACCACTTTCAGCGTGGACTTGATTATCGTTGATACTGTATTCCACACGCTTACCTCGGAATACATTGTGCCCCTGGGTGACCTCCCCCTTCTCCAAGAGATAAACGACCTGTTTATCCACGAAATATTCCATGCGTGGTGCGGTGGCAATGACCTCTTCCTTATCTGGGGCGGGTCGTTGCCGGAAACGGGCAGGGGTCCCTTCCGCCGTTGCTTTGATCAGTGAGCGGGTTTCTGGGGCGTGATAAGCAGTCAGGATCTCACACCTGAGTACCATGCTGCCTTGAGTCAGGCTGACATTACCCCGGTAGACACTGACCCCCTTCTGCTCGTCCATGTCCGCCTGGTCGGCCTCGATAGAGACCGGCTGCTGGCGATCGGACGGCAACGCCAACACGAAGGGCGCGGTCAGGCACGCGACCAACCATAAGGCACTTTCAACGAGACGACGGATCGGGGAACGGCGCTTCATAACGACCTCGTACATTGCTCAATAATTCCACTTGTTTATCCTTCAGATGAACACGCATTCCGACGGCGTCCACCACCTGCCATGGTGGGTGTCGGATCTCGACCGCACGCTCAGTCTCACCATATTGCACCTCGGGCCGCAGCAACATCTCTGAGGTATCCATCTCCCAGGCATCGAATCCCGGAGGTTGGCGTACCTGCACCTGTCCAAACAACCACACTGTCTCCCCCCCTGCACCCACCCTCCCCCGCTCCGAATTGATCAACCAAGACGGTGAACCCTCCCGGAAAAGTGTGAAATAAGGGTGTTGCAGATCACTACTGTCATCATCCGGGAAATGTTTCAGAAAGTCAGCCCGTAGGCGGTGGTGAATCTGCCCCTTGGCATCAATAATGGTTGTGGTAAATCGTTCCGCGAAATAATCCGGGTCGTGACGCACGGGTTGTTCCACAACCTCAAGAGGCGGTTCAGTAACCTGAACAAGCCAGGCACTAAGGGCCGCCACAAGAATAAGAAGGACACCCTTGAGGAGTCGATGTAAGTCGTAATCGTGGGATGCGAGACTACTCATTCAGTGTCCCCAAGAGACCCCACCCTTCAGGGCGGGGAGGAAAGGGGACGGTTTTCTCCGCCCCTTTGGATAGCAGTACGTATGTTGATCTGAGCGTCTTTTTGCGTGAACATTAATGCGTTACCAGATGATTCGTAACTTCAATGACTGATCCAAACTAACCGCTAGGATTCATCTCGCGCTAAATAGGTGTCGAATACCCCCTGGAGGGTACCCTGGGCCTCCATGATCAACTCACAGACCTCTCGGGCGGCGCCTCGCCCACCTCGGTTGGAGGTCTGCCAGTGACAGTGACGTTTGACCAAGGGATGAGCATCTTGAACAGCAACGGCAAGTCCGGCACGCAGCATCACCGGTAGATCTATGACATCGTCACCGACAAAGGCTGCCTCGCTCGCTACATATCCAGTCGCTTCAAGCAATTCGTAGAATGCCGGGAGTTTCTCCAAGTAACCCTGGTAAACATGGGTAACGCCAAGCCCAGCCATACGATGCCTAACCACCTGAGAGGTCCGACCGGTAATTACGGCAATCTGTACCCCCGTGGCCTGGAGTAATTTCATGCCATGCCCATCACGGGAGTGAAATGCCTTGTACTCCTGGCCATCATCGCCCAGATACAGGCTACCGTCGGTGAGTACCCCATCGACATCGAAGACCAACAACTGAATACGGGCAGCCCGTTCTAAAACGTCACGCATAAACACCTTCCTGCTTTAGTGAAGAATCCGATCTTATACCGCACTTGACCACACCTGAGCCAGAACTATCGCTGTGTGATAGCGGTTGCACAGCGCTCACGACCCCCAAAATTCCAACATTCCTTACCGAAATGGCGGATCGCTAACAACTTGGGGCAATTAACGTACACAATTATTTCGTAGGCAAACCGAACCACTGGAGGGGCAATTCGTTAAATTTGTAGTGACAATTAACGCTATGGATATAGTTCAGCACATCTTTATACTCTGGCTTTTTAAACCAATCATTCAGCACATAGATATACTCAACCTGCATTCCCAGCGGAGAAATTAATCGCAAATATTGTTTCCGTTTGAAGTCGCAAGTCTGTAATTTCTCATCCACCGAACCCGCAACCTGCTGATACTTGACCTCAATAATAAATAAAGTATTCTTTGGGATAACTAACATGGCATCATCGGGGAGCAACTTCTTAGATAAGATCGACTTCCAATCCACTTGGTGTTCGTCAAGAAATTTGTAGAAGTCATACTTTCTAAAGCATCTAGCGACCAGTTCATTATCGAAAAGGACATCAACGCCGGCCTTATGCTCAATCTTTTTCATGGTATAACCATGAACATTGCCAAGAAGCACCTGAAAGTCAACCTTACTTTCAAAATCTAATCCGGTGATGGTATTGCCGCCCCCCAAACCACCCGTTTTCATTTAGCCCGCTTCCTTTGGTAGGGAGACACCCGTGGCACACTTGTCTTTAATTGCTAGGTCAAGGCGCTTTGAGGATAAAGAGATAAAATCGGTCTCTAATTCGCACCCAACAAACTTGCGACCCAGTCTTATCGCGGCGACTCCCGTAGTAGAGCTACCAGAGAATGGGTCAAACACTAGATCGCCCTCATTGGTGCTGGCCAAGATAATTCGTTCGAGCAGACTGAGTGGTTTTTGCGTCGGATGTTTCCCAAATTCCTTTTCTCCGCCATTCGGGGCGGTCAATGTCCAGACCGACTTCATTTGTTTGCCCGCATTCATCTCGCGCATGGTACTGTAATTAAAGCAATGCTTCGATTTTTCATCCTTCGCTGCCCAGATAATGGTTTCCGTCGAGTGCGTAAAATAACGACAGGAGAGATTGGGTGGAGGGTTCGGCTTTTCCCAAATAATATCATTCAGGATCTTCAGCCCTAGCTGTTGCATCGCGTAACCAACGGAATGAATAACATGATGCGTACCAGAAACCCACAACGTTCCATTGGCTTTTAACAAACGCTGGCATCTGGATAGCCACGCGCTATTAAACTCATGATTGAATTCCGGCCCCTTTGACTTATCCCATTGTCCCTTATCAACTTTTACCATCTTTCCGGCATGACAGGTAATGCCACCATTGGACAGGAAATATGGCGGATCGGCAAAAATCATATCAAATTTACCCTCAGGAAATTTGCTGATTAATACATCCATAAACTCGATGCAGTTGGCCTGATAAAGCCAAAGACCATCCCCATCGTTATTGATAATACATTGATTTGGAGAGTATTTAGAACTTTCCATAATGACTAGCGGAAAGGAATCTTTTTCGTCTGTTGGCGAGCGTTTCATCTATGCAATTGTTTCCCGTTTCTCTTGAGAATCTAACGCAAATCTGTAATTAATCGGTAGAGCGAATCGAGATACTCAATTATCTATCTGAGCAGCCCTCGACACTGTGGCATGATGGTACCATGCGAATATCGAAAAACATAGAGGGACGATCTTGCCTTTTATTATCATCATGATAGCATCCCACCTTCATCAACCCATTACGAATCGGGTTGGTCCGCCCACAGATATCAGGCACATCATCCCATGAGGATGAACGTAATACGATCTTCCCAGAATTTTTTGCAGATGGCATTAATATTACGGAGGCAACATGAAGATTCCCCGCATGACCGTTATCACCCTGGGTGTCGTTGATCTGGTACACACTACCGCATTCTATCGTGAGATATTTTCCACCCCGCCCATCACGCAATACGAAGGCGTCACCTTCATTCCGTTACCCGGTATGTGGCTCGCGCTCTATCCATTAGACCTTATCGGAAACCCCCTACCTAGCTCTGCCGGACAACGCAACCTCGTGATTTATATTGACTGTGGTGGCTGATGAGGAGGTTTCCGATAAGGTCTATTGGATAAACTCGCAGAGGATATCACGTGAGATATAGCACCCCCGCCGTCAAACACATTCAAGGGTTTCACACTTGCCTACGATGCGCGTAGTAAGGAAGAAGTCTTGAGTATCTTTAGGTGCGTCGCTGATGCTGGTGTACGCATCGCAAAAGACCCCCAAGATACTTTCTGGGGTGGCTATAGCGGTTACTCTAACGATCCCGAGGGGAATTATTGGGAGGTGGCCTGGGGACCAATGTTCGAATTTACCGAACACGGCGATATGCAATTTAAATCGTAAACCGGGGAAATCCCCTTTAGATCACGAATCAGCCTCTTTCATACCAAATTTCTTGATGCAATAATTACGCGCATTCGCCTGCCAATCCAACAGAAGGGGAATGCAGCCAACCATTTCTTTGATGATGGCACTCAGCACTTCCGCGTCATTTCCGCACTCATGGTGAATCTGATTATGAACTTCCTTTCACTCGACTTCACTCTGAAGAATACCTTCTTTTTCAGTGAATGCCAGCACATCAGAAAAGCAAGTGTATTTAACCTCTTCCTCACGCGCAATGGAAGTCAGCAGCTTTTCTAAGTGCTCTTGAAATTTCGACACACGTATTCGAAATGCGGCCAGGTTATGGGGGTCACCTAGGGAGAAATCTATCGGCGATTTATCGAGAAGACCATTCGCCTCGATTTTATGAGTAGTGTAAAGCAAATAGATACGCATCCTCTCAAGATACAGCAATCGGGAACGTATCAATTGCAGATGTGTTTTCATGGGCGATCTGATAAATGGGCCGATTGTTACGGTGATTGTTCACCACGAGATCTACGGAGCGCCCCCAAATCTCCTCTAACGCGAACTTGACACGCACCGTTTCATGCAGTAGTAGGCCAGACAAAGAAGTTTCTGTATATAAATCGACATCCCCGCCACGTTTTGTATCATCGATGCAAGAACCAAATAACCACACCGCTGCCTCCGCGTCCAGGTAATTGCGGATGATGTTTTCTGCGATTACACCTGATCATGCCTATTACTGCGGGCAACCAAGCGTAGACTTACCTTGGGGTCAATTGAGTTGAATGCGGGTTCCCCACGGTATACTGGCCTTGCCTTTGATTAGCCACAACACTGGGTAGAATGGTTCACGAGGAGGAAACTGCCCTTGGGCATCGGTGAAATAGATCAGTAGGTCGGGGGCGCGGTCGCAATCAGCCAACCAATTAAAGACGGGTAAAAAACTGGTTCCGCCACCTCCCTGTAATGATGGCGGTAGGGATAACATCTCCCAGGATTCAAAAATCCACGGACCGCCGCTGGCGAGATGCTCGTCGCAGGCATGTAAGGTGATCCGCGCCCGTACCTGACCCTTGATGGCGTTGATCTCGGCCAAAAATTCCTGCAATTCGGTATCACTGATGGAACCGCTTACGTCCAAGGCCACCGTTACGTCTAATTGACCACTACGGAGGCTGGGCAAGATGTAGGGGCCTTCTCGACGCGAAGGACGTTGAAAGCTGTAATCGTCTCGGGCTGCCGTGGAGAGATAGCGAGCAAGTAACATCCGCCAAGGGAGTTGAGGCTGAAGGAGATGTTCCACAAGGCGCGCCAGATCACCCGACAACTTACCGGCCTGACGTGCAAGTTGGGAAGCCCCAGCCAGACGCTGCTGCCACTGAATAGCCAAGGTATCACGCTCGTTGGCGTCCAGAGGGGGAGGTTGAGGCGCTCCATTGGCCTCTTCGTCACACTCGGCCTCCTCTGCCGTTCCAGAATTTGGGGTTCGCTGCTCTCCCTCCTGACCTGTCCCCTTCTCGGGGTCTGGTTGCTCTTTCCCACTGGGAGATGGACTCTGTGATTGGCGCTCCTCACCGTCGTAGACATGGCGGTCCATCGGCTCGTCGGCGTCGTTGGCCTCGATGTAGGGGTAGATCTCCTCGGCGGTCATGCCAAGGAAACTCTCCATAATCAACCAACCCGGTGGCGGACGCAGCCCATCACGAACTAACAAAGGATTGATGGCATGGTTACAGGCTAGGTCCCAACGCGATTGATTACGATGCAAGCGGCGTGAGAAGTGAGACAACGCGCAGTGCAAAGCCTCATGGGCCAGCACAAACTGAATCTGACTCGGATCCAGCGCGGCAATATAGCGAGGGTTGTAATAGAAAGTTCGGGCATCGGTGGCGGTGGTCCGACACCACTTGAGGTCGGCTGCAACCATCGGTAAACGTAACACCAGCGCCCCGAGAAAGGGCTTATCCAGGATTAGCGCGGTACGTGCCCGACTAAGTGCGGTGCGTACCTGCGCGGCCTCCTGATCAGAGAGACAATCGTCAGCCATAGCAGGAGGACCTCGTCAACGCCGCGCCCGAGTAGTGGCGCCTGTCGTTCGCTGGGGTGCGTCTGTCATGATGTCAACCACGAGCCGTGACCATTGGCCAAACTGCGGAACCGAGATCAACTCATCAGTCTTGGGATGAAGCGCTCGAAACAGGTCCCAGACCAGCATCACCCCAATCTCTCGGTCCGGAAAACGCCCCGCATAATCAAGAACGCGCCCGTAAACCGATGCCGCCGCCGCTGTACCCCGAACACTGAAGGCCCGCCCCACCAAGGCTGCAGCTACAGCGTATTGCAGATCGACCTCACGTGGCATAGCTACCGATTCTCCCGCCAAAATGGCGTTGATATCCGGCATCTGATCCATTTTCCTGACGAAGGCGTGAAACTCGATCCCTGCCGCCAGGCCCACGCAGGCCTGCAATACACCACACAGTAGGGTATGGTTATTACCGAATTTTTGTAGCGCACGGTGGGCAAATTCCCATGAACGGGGAGAAGGAAAAGCCACTGGGTTGTGGGCCGGATCGAAATCGAACAGCAACTCGGGCTTGAAGCGCAGGAAGGCGATGAGGCGGGTATCGATGGCGTTGGTATTGGCCCACATCGCCCAGTCGTCCAGGTGGGTCTCGACCTCGAAGTGGGAGAAACGATTGGCGAGTGGCGCCGGCATGGTGTAGGTCACCCCCCGGTCGCCCTGCCGGTTACCCGCTGCGAACAGCGCCCAACCATCCGGCACTCGATAGTGGCCAAGACGCCGATCTAGGATCAGTTGGTAGGCGGATGCTGAGACCGTGGGTGGCGCCGAGGTGATCTCATCCAGAAATAGGATACCGCTGGGACCATGGCGCTTGGCGTCAGGCAGTAGCTCAGGGATGGCCCACTCCACGAGATTGTCGACCCGGAAGGGAATACCCCGTAGATCCGTGGGTTCCATTTGAGAGAGACGAATGTCGATAATGGGGACATCGTGATGGGCAGCGATTTGAGCCACCATCTGAGACTTGCCGACACCAGGCGGACCCCACAACATAACCGGGGTATGATAGCCGCTATGAGTGCTCAGAAATTCACTATCGAGGATGCTTAACAAATGGGCAGGACGCATACGGACTCCGAATGGACTCGTCGGCAAATAACCGGACGAAAGTATGTCGTGGCATTTCGAACGGTATAAAAACCGCACCACGTTGCCGGTGTCTGCTGCGCCGGCAGCGAAGGAAAAGGGATCGTAACACTATCGAAAGATCAGTCAAAAGAATAAAAGATCTATCTCCGAAAGTACCAACGATTCCTTACGCCGCTTGTTTTTCTGGTATTTTCTGGATGATATGTCCAGTAGATTTCTTATAACTAGAAACACATCACGCCCTGAGTCTGGATCATGAAATTTTGCAATCAATGTGGCGCCCCTGTAGAGCTACGCATCCCACCTGGTGAGCATTTGCAACGCCACGTCTGCACGAGCTGCATGACCATCCACTATCAGAATCCCAAACTCATTGTGGGTTGCATCCCGGAGTGGGAAACACAGGTGCTGCTCTGTCGGCGCGCCATTGAGCCACGCAATGGCCTATGGACACTACCCGCAGGATTCATGGAAAATGGGGAAACGACCGCTCAGGGTGCGGCCCGAGAATGCCTGGAAGAGGCTAATGCTCGGGTAGAGATGGGGGATTTGTTCTCTCTGTTCAATCTGCCCAGCATTGACCAGGTTTATCTGATCTTCCGTGCGCGGCTGTTGGACCTGGACTTTTTTCCTGGTAGCGAAAGTTGCGCCGTTGCTCTGTTCCGTGAAGAGGAAATTCCTTGGCAGGAACTCGCATTTAGTACTGTTCGTCAAGCCCTGAAAAACTATTTTGAGGATCGCCGTGCCGAAAGCTTTCGTCTCCATGTCTGCGACATCTACAAATCCTGAAAATATTTCAAATAAGTCTTGACAAGGTATAAAACGACCTGTAATGTACGCGAATCCTAATTGCGGGGTGGAGCAGTCTGGCAGCTCGTCGGGCTCATAACCCGAAGGTCATAGGTTCAAATCCTGTCCCCGCTACCAAACCTATAGATGCGTCCTCTGCTATTATTTGTGGGGGGCGCGTTTTTGTTTCAGTCCATAGTTCCCCGCTTTCAGTAACGAGGATTACTAACCTTCGCGTTGGTTAGAGGACAGTAGAAAAATGGAATATTCCATGCAAATTAGGCGATATATTGACCTCGCCAGGCTTGCG
>CAUYTY010000239.1 GCA_963575655.1 Gammaproteobacteria bacterium
CAAATTATCCGTTAATTCCAGAATGTGACCCAGGCGTCGCAAACTCTGCAAGAGAACCCCACCACCCCCCCCCAAAATTTTTTTCTCCGGGCGGGGGGGGGGGGCGGGCCCCCCCCCGTGCCACCACCCCTCACAGCCCCCCAAAACGTTTTCCCCCCCGCTCGGGGGGGGGCTGGCCCTAGTCCGTGCCAACAGCCCTCACAGACGCTCCAAAATCGTTTTCTCCCGGCTCGGGGGGGGGGGCTGGCCCTAGCCCGTGCCAACAGCCCTCACAGACGCTCCAAAAACGTTTTCTCCCGGCTCGGGGGGGGGGCGGGCCCCAGCCCGTGCCCAAACTCTCCTGTCATCGGCGCGAAGGTGGTTGTTCAGCGCAATGGGGGGGCGGGGGGACGACTTGTGCTCTTTGATCTTGTGTTTTTCGTTTCTCACCTCCTTAGGCGCAACTTGGGTTAACTAGTTTTTTGCTGCCTAGTTTCCAGAGTCCATTAGACATTATCGGAAACCTCACCCCCCAGCCCCCTCTCCTTAACAGGAGAGGGGGAGAATTATTCCGTTGTTATGCTTAACTCCTCGACGGAACAGGCAAAAAATCTCCCTCTCTCCTGTTAAGGAGAGAGGGTCGGGGGGTGAGGTTTTGGGTTTCCGATAATGTCTAATGACTTCCGGCTTGTTCGCGATCCTCACCAATACGCGACGCAGGAGCGTCGCGGGATGCGTTCAGTTACATCGTTCCCACGCTCCGCGTGGGAATGCATCCCGCGACGCTCCTGCGTCGCGTATTGGTGGGGATCACGAACAAGCCGGAAGTCATCGCGCTATATGACCGTATGGAACGCAATCACCACAATGGATGTACCGTGTTTCGAGACACGCGACGTGGGAGCGTCGCGGGATGCGTTCCCACGCGGAGCGTAGGAACGATGTAAATAAACAGTACCTGATCTAAAACCGTCTTTATTTTGCAACCCGGAGGGTTGCCAGCCATTAGCCGGGGGTTGAGCGAAGCGATACCCCCGGATCCTGTAGAAAGAATTCACGACCCCGTGGGGGTCGCAGGATTCTAAATAACCGTTCATATTCTCCTGGGAGTGCGGCCACCTTGACCGCACAAGAGCGGGCGAGACGCCCGCGCTCCCAGGAAGAAGCCACGATCCGGGGGTGTCGCTTCGCTCAACCCCCGGCTAATAGCTGGCAACCCTCCGGGTTGCAGAACACAAAACCGAGATTTTTGGCCAGGCACTAGATAGCCATCCGCAAGACGGATGGAAACGCCTGCCCTTCATCGGCATGTGTCGCGGGTTAAGTGGATAGCCTTTCAACTCATGCCTCGCAGGTTATTCTGAAAATCATGTCCGCTAGCCAATTCCGGAAAGAAT
This sequence comes from Gammaproteobacteria bacterium, assembly GCA_963575655.1. Classification (NCBI taxonomy): domain Bacteria; kingdom Pseudomonadati; phylum Pseudomonadota; class Gammaproteobacteria; species Gammaproteobacteria bacterium. Next base: position 1,377 of record CAUYTY010000239.1, read on the forward strand.
CATTGTCCTGGAATTGCTTGAAGAGCTGCGCGTCGTCTTTGAACATTGCGGTAATCACCTGTTTCAGGGCCTTGTCGTGCTCGATGCGGGCCGTGCTCGGCGTATTCTTCTTGGCATTTTGGTAGGCGAGGTTGTCGGCGACCTGGGGCGGGATTACTTCTAAAATGCGCTTTTCCACCGCTCGGGAATCAAGGAATAGTCCGCCATACAGGTCGTTAAATTGCTTGACGATGTTCGAGAGTTTGTCCAATTCCGGTTCGGCTTTTCGTCCGCTGCTTGAGGTTGGTACTGGTTCAATCTCCGCATTCGCATCGGGTAGGGCGATGGCCATGGTCGCTTTCTTCTCGGCACGGTAGCTGTCCATATCGATAGCGTCGAGAATGCCTTTAGCGAGGTCTTCTTCGGTGGGGGCGGGTAGCTTGCTGATGAGAAAATTCAGAAAAATCGAGAGTTTCTCCCAATCAGGAATGCCATACGGGAGAATTGTGGCGAGAAAGTCGTAGGTGCGGGTGAAAGTCTTCGCCTTGCCTTTAAAATCCACCTGCTGGTCTTCGTCAAGGTCGTTCATATAGACGGCCACGCAGGTATCGAGGATTGGTTCGAATTTATCGCGGGTCGCGCCGTCCAGAAAAATATTCACCAGCGCGTCGATCTGCTCGGGTGTATAAACTTGATGCTGATCCAATTCTCCCTTGAGCGTGTGAAGCTTGTTCGGGTCGGTTTCGCTGCTCAGGATCGTGGTGCGGTAGTAATCAGCGAATGATTTCTCAATGGTCTCAGTGTCATTCTGGAAATCAAGGATAAACACATCACTTTTCTTCGGGTGTGCCCGATTTAAGCGAGAGAGTGTCTGTACGGCTTTGATGTTGGACAGCATCTTGTCCACATACATCGTGTGCAACAGCGGTTCATCGTAGCCAGTTTGGAACTTGTCCGCGCAGATTAGGAAGCGATAGGGATCTTCCTGAATCCGATTGGGAATGTCATTACTCGAAAATCCATTTAGCTTCGCCTCGCTTACCGGTTCGCCGTTGTATTCCGGTTCGCCGGAGAAGGCGACGATAGCCTGATAAGGGCTTTTTATTTCCGTGAGGTAGGCGCGAAAGGCGAAGAAATACTGGATCGCCCGCTGGATGCTCCCGGTCACCACCATTGCCCGCGCCTGTCCGCCGATCTTATGCTGACCAATTACCTGTTCGATAAAGTGATCCACCATGATCTCCGCCTTGTCGCGGATAGCCTTGCCGTGGCTTTCCACATAGACGCGTAGCTTCTTGCGGGCCTTCTTGGTGTCATATTCGGGGTCGCCCGCCACCGTTTTGGCGAGGCGGTAGTAACTCGCTACTGGGGTGTAATACTTCAGCACATCAAGGATGAAGCCCTCCTGAATTGCTTGCTTCATTGTGTAGCTGTGAAAGGGGCGATGTTTTACCTCGTCGCCCTCGGAATAGGGCACGCCGAAAATCTCCAGCGTCTTATTTTTGGGTGTGGCGGTGAAGGCGAAATAGCTGGCATTCGGCAGCAGCTTGCGCGATTCGATAATGCGGTTGATCTTGTCCTCGCTGGTTTCGTCTTCCTGCTCCGTGCTGCTTTCGGAGAGCGCCATGTTCATCGCCGCCGCCGTGCGTCCGCCCTGGCTGGAGTGCGCCTCGTCAATAATGATGGCAAATCTCCCGCCGCGATGCGCCTCGCCAATGTCGTCGAGCACGAAGGGAAAAGTTTGCACGGTGGAGATGATGATCTTTTTGCCGTCCTTGAGAAATTTTGCCAGTTGTTCTTTCTTGGAGCTGCCCGCGCCTGTCACCGTGCCGATGAGGCTGCTCACTTGGGCGAAGCCTTTGATCGTTCGGCGGATTTGTTGGTCAAGTAGGCGGCGGTCGGTAATAACGATGATTGAGTCGAAGACCTCCACCCCATCTTTGCGTAGCCCGACCAACTGGTGCGCCAGCCATGCGATGGAATTCGATTTGCCGCTGCCCGCTGAATGCTGGATCAGGTAACGCCTGCCCACGCCGTGTTCCTGTACATCTGCGCAGGTTTGCCGTACCACGTCGAGTTGATGGTAGCGCGGGAAAATCTGCACCTGTTTTTTCTTGCCGGTCTTCGAATTCACTTCCTCTACGATCTGGGCGTAGTTCTCCAAAATCTCCGTCAGTCGCGCTGGGGTGAGGATGCGCTTCCAGAGGTAATCGGTCTTGAGTCCGTCCGGGTTTGGCGGATTGCCTGCGCCATCGTTCCAGCCCTGATTGAAGGGCAGAAACCACGAATCCTGCGCCATCCCCTTCGTGCCTTTGAGCGCACTACACATTCGCACCTCGCTATCGTCCACCGCGAAATGCACCAGGCAACGGCCAAAGGAAAATAGTGTCTCGTGGGGGTCGCGGTCGCGTTTGTATTGCTCTACCGCATCTTCGACCGTTTGTTTGGTCAGGCTGTTTTTCAGTTCAAAGGTGATCAGCGGCAGGCCATTGATAAAAGCGCACAAGTCCAACGACCGCTTGGTTTGCTCGCGACTGTAATGGAGCTGGCGGGTGATGCTGAAACGGTTGGTGGCATGACGGGCCGCCGCCTTAGCGTTCTCCGCCGAGGGCGTGCCGTAGAACAGGTCAAAACTCAGCGCTTCGTGTTTGATGCCCTTGCGGAGCACATCAATTACCCCGCGCCGGGTGATCTCCCCTTGCAGGCGGGCGAGGAACTTTTGCCGCGCCATGCTTTTCGTTTCGTGGTAATCGTTGATGCCGAGCTTGGCGTATTCCTTCGGCTGGCTGGTGTGGAGAAAGGTGAATAGCTGTTCGATATCTATCGCAAACTCGCGGTCATAGGCCGCCGCCGTCCCGGCAAACCAACCGCTGCCACCGTTGGCGGGTGCAGCTTCGGCCACGAACGTTGCCGCGTTGGAGGCCAGGCCATCCGTGCCGGTCATGTGACGCATGATGAGAGTTTCGAGCCCTTTTTCGCTGGTGTCGGTTTTGCTCACGTTTTTACTCGGTTTCTAGTGCGGGCTTTGTTTTAACGGCCGTTTGCACTCGGCCAGTAGTTGCTTCCAATCGCCCGGAGGATGGCCGCTTTCCAGCATCTTGCGAAACACTCGATAGACGTCGTCACTGCTCTCGTAGGCGCGCTTGGTATCCTCGTCATTAACCCAGGCAAACACAATCACCCTGGCCTGAGCGTGGTAACGGAAGAACAACCGGTACTGCTGATAGAACTTAGCCCTGAGCCAATGCTTATGTTCATCGCCAAGGGTGTTGCCTTGCCGGTATTCTGGTCGTGTTGGGTCTTGCGGGACGACATCGAATACCAGTTTGGCAATCGCCGCCAGTCGCTTGCTGGCGTTCTTTGTCACATAACCAACGGGATCCTTTTCCTTGATTCTCTCCACCTGCAAGGTCAAGGTTTCAAGCTGAGCAAGGAAAAGCGGATGAGCGAAAACTATCCAGCCATGGATAACCACCGGAAAAGGCGGACTGACGCTCATTCATCGTCCGCCAACAGTGCGCCATCAAAATCGACCTCGATATCGCCGACCAGAGACTGAATGCGCTGCACAAATTTGGCATCAATGGCCTGCAAGTGTTCTGGATGATCGGCAAGATCCTTGGCCAGGAAGCTCAAGAACTGGCCGAGCACAGGATCTTGACGCTCGAAGGCATCGGCCCTGGTCAGCACGACTTCGCCATTGGGACGAATTGCATAGTGGATCTTGTCGCGCTTGCCGAGGTGGAGCGCACGGCGAACGGTCTCCGGCACCGTGGTTTGGTAGCGGTCGGTCAGTGTTGATTCAACTTCGAGGGTGGCTAGCATGGCGCGCTCCAATATTCGCAGAGGTCGATACCGGCATGGTAATGCGCTTGCATTACCATTTCAAGCGTCCTCGGTTTCGGTGTCGTCCAGCACCTCATCAGTAAGGGCGGCGGAGTCGGTGGGCAGGTCGGGCAGCTTGGCGGCGGCTTCGCGCACGTCCAACTTGCCCGTCACGATGTCGGCGGTCAGGCGTGTGCGGTATTCCTGCATCAGGGCGATTTCGCGTTCGGTGCGGGCGATGGCGGCAATAACTGATTCAAGTCCCGTCACCAAACCCGCAAGGATTGAGTCCTGTTCGTTGAGCGGCGGCAGGAGCACTCGGAACTGTCCGATAGTCGTCTTGTTCGTTGATGCAAGATTTGTGGTTTGCTTCGCCGTCCTCAAAAAATAGAGCTTTGCATAATGAGATTCCAGGAGTGCTGAGAGGTATCGAGGCCGCATTTTCTTATGTGAAGGTCGAACAGCAAAGATGTGATTTTGGTGAACGCAGTTCGCCAATTCCCCATTCCAAACACAGCCCCGTCCCAACTTGTCGGGGTCGCCACCTTCAGTCATCAGGACATCACCGATTTGTAGCATTGAACGCGTCGCGTCCGAAGACGGAAGTCTCAGAGTTTTGACGTTGGTCAGAGAAAGATGACCCGCTTGGACGTTCGCAACTCGGAGATAAGGAAAATTAGTCAGGTGCTGATCTGTGTATGTCTTTCCAAGAGTGATACCTGATTGAATGGTGCATACACCTTTCAGGGGAATAACCTCCCAATGCTTCGGAATCTCCCCCAGCCACGGAATCCCCGAATCCTTCAGCGGCACATCGGGGTCGAGGCCACGGGTGACGGCGCGGTGGATGATGGCCTGCTTCTGCTCATTCAGCAGCCCAATCAGCTTGCGCTTGGCGCGGATGAAGCCGTCGATCTTTCGGTTCGCGTGGTCCAGAAACCGCACGATGGCCGATTGTTCGTCAAGGGGCGGAAGAGGGATGGCTATTCCCTGTATCGCCCCATGTGACAGACCGTAGCGTGTAACTCCATTCGCCTCAATGTGAAACTGCGCTGCAATGAAATGACTTCCGAGAACCCGATGAAGAAACGAACCATGCAGGTCTGATCCCGAGCGAAGAATCGCAAGGTGGTATCCACAAACTAAGTCTGGAGCCTCGAATTCAACTAATGCTGGCACACCGATATCATTCCACTGTTCCGAGTCTTTCGTAATGAGAACATCACCTTTACGAAGGCCAAACCGGATGCGTTCGTCTTCACTCGCGGTTGCAGCCATGAAGCGCGTTGATTCACAGATTCGTTCGTTCTTGTAGACCTCTACATAGTTGCAAAGCCTAACTGGTGTCTCGCCCGGCTTCGTATGTTTATCGACGTTACTTACTCGCATGTCACACACATGCCGCAATCGGCGGGATTCCCAATGCTTAGGTACTTTCCCAATCCAAGGCAACCCCGACTCCTTGTATTCCGCATACGGTTTGAGCCCCTCGATCATGGCTGGACTCCCTGCTCATCATCCCGTGTTTGTTCTTCCAACAACTGTTGCTCACGCACCAACTCGGCGCGTAGCGCCTCTTCGCTCGGCAGGATGAATTTGTATTTGGCGGCGAATAGCTGTTCGTTTCCATGAAGGACGGAGTAGCGGACAACCGATTTATCTTTTTGGGCACAGAGGATAATTCCAACGGTGGGATTGTCGTCGGGGCCGCGCCGTAGATCGTCATACATGCGGACATACATATCCATTTGGCCAATATCTTGGTGGGTGAGTTCCCCTGTTTTAAGATCAAAAAGGACAAAACATTTCAGCAGATAGTTATAAAAAACCATGTCGATATAGAAATCCTTGGATTCCGTGCTAATACGCTGTTGACGTGCGACAAAGGCAAAACCTTTCCCGAGTTCGAGGAGAAAGGACTGGAGATTGCCGATCAGCGCGTCTTCGAGTTTTGATTCGAGGAGTTTTCCCGTATTGGGTAGACCGAGGAATTCCAACATCACCGGATCGTGGATAAAATCTCGGGGTGTGAGCGCCATCGCACCAATTTGCGCGGCGGCCGCCTCTCGAACCGGCTGACGATCTTGGCTGGCCAAAAGGCATTCGTAGTATAACGTGTTGATTTGCCGATCCAGCGCACGAGTGTTCCAGTTCTGATTGGCGGCCTCGTTCATGTACCAGAGACGGGCTTCGGTATCCTCGACCCTAAGCAGGGAGCGATAGTGGGTCCAGCTCAATTCGGAACGCAATGCGTTCCAATTCGGGAACACCATATAAAACGCTCGCATATGCCTCAAGTTCCGCTCGTCGAAGCCTTTGCCAAACTCAGCCGTGAGACCTTCGGCGAGGTCCGCGATCAGACGTTTTCCATAAGCGGCCCTGGTGGCTCCACCTTGCTCGAATTCGACGATATGCCGCCCTACGTTCCAGCAGGTGCGGACCTGCACGACATCCACCGTGCGCAGGGCTTGTTGGCGGGCGGTCTGGATAACTTCGCGGAGACTGGCAAGTAGACCGCTGATTTCATGCGTTGGTACGGTGGCGGAAGCCGCCAGGTTATTGATGGTGCTCATAAAGTTTGCGGCATGGTGCCTTTCGTAATTTCGCCCAGCAACCCTTCCGTTTCCTGCTCTAGTGCGAGGATATCGGCGCTGATCTCGGCGAGGGTGCGGAGCTGGGGCGGCTGGTAGAAGTGGCGGGTGAAGCTGATTTCGTAGCCGATCTTGGTGTCGGCCTCGACGAACCAGGCATCGGGCGTATAGGGCAGGACTTCGCGGCGGAGAAAGGCTTCGATACCGCCGTCTTCGAGCAATGGGATTTGCTCAGAATCACGCAATTCGCTATCAGGCTCGTATTCAACGACGCAGATCTTGTCGTTGATCTTCACCTCGAATAGGCCGCGCAATGGATCGGACTGGATCTTTCCGGACTTGTGGATCTTCTTGATAACGCGAGGAGCATCCTCCACGCGCCAACTGACGGCATTGATGATAAGTTTCAAATCAGCGGCGGTGGACTTTAGGCCGAGATTTTTGAGCGTTGCCTCGACCTGCTCAAGAAAAACGTTGTGGTCTTCTATAGGACCATTGCCGAGGGCTGCTTGGAGCTTGGTGGCGGCCTCGATGAGCTGGGCGTCGCGTTTCCAGGTCGCTTCGTTGAGCAGCTTCTTTTTCTTCTTGTCGGAAAGGCTCTTGCGCGGCGTCTCGGCTTCGCCTTCCTCGTCCTCCTCGTCGCTATCGCTTTTTCCCCAGTCGTTGACGAGTTGCTCCAGTTTTTCGCGGACAGCGGCGGGTTGCTCAAAGAGCGCGTCGCCGAGTTGGTCGTAGAGCGCAGCGCGGATGTCTTCGTCGCCAGAGGCGTAGCGTAAGGTTTCAATGCGCTGTCGGGTAAGCTGACTATGAAGGCGGAGTGGCCGCTCCACCTTCACTTTCCAATAACCGAAGGCGGCATTGGGAAAGATTTTCGACTGTGGCGTCTCCTCGAACTTCAGAAAGGTGTCACAGATACGCTGAATGTCCTCAGCGGCGAGTTCACAGTTCTTTTTGCCCATGTTCTTGCGCAGTGGCTTGAACCATTGGGTAGCATCGATAAGCTGGACCTTTCCTTGGCGGTGCGCGGGCTTGCGGTTGGTCAGCACCCAGATGTAGGTGGCGATGCCGGTGTTGTAGAACAGGTTTAGGGGCAGGGCGACGATGGCCTCCAACCAGTCGTTCTCGATGATCCAACGGCGGATGTTGCTCTCGCCCTGTCCGGCGTCGCCGGTGAAGAGGGACGAGCCGTTGTGGACCTCGGCGATGCGGCTGCCGAGTGGGGTATTGTGTTTCATCTTGCTCAACAGGTTGGCCAAAAAGAGCATCTGGCCGTCGCTGCTGCGAGTGATGAGGGAGTATTCGGCATCGCCGTCGTGTTGGATGACGAAGCGCGGGTCCTTGAGGTCTTTCTTGCCGCCCATGCGCTCCAGGTCGTTTTTCCAGCTTTTGCCATAGGGTGGATTGGCAAGCATGAAATCGAACTCACGGGAGCGGAAGGCGTCATTGGCGAGGGTGCTGTGCTCCGGGCCACCAACGATGTTATCCGCCGCGTCGCCATCGCCTTTGAGCAGTAGGTCGGCCTTGCAGATGGCGTAGGTCTCGCCGTTGATTTCCTGGCCGTACAGGTGCGTGGCGACCTGCTTGCCGTGGTCTTTGGCGATCTTTTGGAGCGTCTCTTCGGCGACGGTCAACATGCCGCCGGTGCCGCAGGCGCAATCGTAGAGTAGGTAGGTGCCACTCTCGATCTTGTCGGCCACGGGCAGGAACATCAGATTCGCCATGAGCCGCACGGCATCGCGAGGCGTCCAGTGCTCACCGGCCTCTTCGTTGTTGTCCTCGTTAAAGCGGCGGATAAGTTCCTCGAATAGCGTGCCCATCGAGTGGTTATCAAGGCCAGGCATTTCGCCAACGGCGTATGGGCTGATGTTGATGTCCTTATCAAGGAACTTTTCGATGAGCATTCCGAGCGCGTCGGCCTTCGAGAGGCGCGGGATCTGGTTGCGAAACTCGAAGTTGGTCAGGATGTCCTGCACGTTCGGCGAGAAGCCGTCGAGATAGACTTCGAAGTCGTCCTTGAGTTTCTGTTGAGTGGAACGGGCCTTGAGGTCGCGTAGCAGAAAGGGCGAGGTGTTGTAGAACGCTTGGCCAGAGGCGGCGCGGAGGGCGTTATCCTGATGGGTGATCCGTTCCTTATCGAGCGCGGCCTTCATTTCGAGGACGACCTTCTTGGTCGGTTCCAGCACCGCATCGAGACGGCGGAGAATGGTCATCGGCAGGATAACATCGCGGTATTTGCCGCGCACGTAGACATCGCGCAGAACATCGTCGGCGATGTTCCAGATGAAGTTGGTGAGCCAATTGAGTTGTGCTTGGTCCATGAATGAGTTCCATATCTCGGGTATTGGTCGCTATGGCCGTGAGGCTTACCGTCCATGGCGCCTGGATTTCGGCGTTCCCTGCTGGAATGGCGGTTAGATTACGGAGGGGGGGCAATAATAGACAACGCAAGGCAATTTGCACTCTGGCGAGTGCGTCCCTGCAACACAAAAGAACGCGGGCATCACATCTCTGCCGAAATGGGAGTAATCGTTCACCCCCTCCCAACGGGAGGGGACAGCAGGGGGAGGGCGATCAATAAAATACAATCAATCGTTCGATGATTGAATCAGTAATTTTTTGATCGCCCTCCAGGGGGAGTCAACGATTACAAATGAGATGCCCGCGTCTTACCAAATCCTTAATATCCACCCTTGGTCTTGGTCTCGGGTAGTCCTGCGATCTTCGGGGCCTGCTTGGCCGGACCTAGGGGGAATAGGGCGTAGACATCCTTGGTATCCAGCTTCTCTCCCCAAATATCCTCCAGGCCCTTGAGCATCTTGCGCATGTTGGGCTGTTCGCCATTGTGGTTGATATACAAGTCGCGAAGGTAATTCATTACGTCCCAATGGCGCTGGGTCAGGGTAATCCCATCCTGTTCCGCCAGTGCGGTAGCTACCTGCTCATTCCAATCATCGATATTGGCGAGATAGCCGTTTTTGCTGAGTTCGATCACTGCACCACCTACTTCAAGCGACATCGTGGGGTTTCCTCTGGTTGGTTTTGTTTGACACCGTGGATACAACTTGCGTTTACAGCAGATTATCTTTTAGGTGTGAGGGAACATCGGGTTATGTTCTTCCTTACACGCAAAAGCCAAATCAATAGCACTCGGCCGAAAACCCTGAATTGTCCATAGGTCTCGAGATATTAGACATTATCGGAAACCCAAAACCTCACCCCCGCCCCCCTCTCCTTAACAGGAGAGGGGGAGAATTATTCCGTTGTTATGCTTAACTCCTGAACGGAACAGGCAAAAAATCTCCCACTCTCCTGTTAAGGAGAGGGGGTTGGGGGGTGAGGTTTCCGATAATGTCTATTGTAATCGTTTGCCTTTCTTCTCAGTAGAGAAGTTGGGGGAGGGTGGTCTCGGTCTTACACCGAATTACAGTATCGTCCTGGTGAGGGCTGATGGTCTTTGGCCAGGCACTCAATAACCCGCGTTGCTATCTACTCATTCCATTAATTCCTGTTGAAACAATGGATTTATGAGGGACAAACAACCCACAACCCAGCGTTCGTCGTGGTCCGAGCCCTCGTCGCTGGAGTTCCAGTGCGTCTTCTGGGCGTAGCTCTGCTACCAGTAGGCTACGGGTGGTGCATGGTCCCTCGGGGGTCGTTAGAACCCCGGACTTCCCCGCCAACATCTTTTTGAACCGTACCGCCATCGCGCCGAGTTCCTGCGCGGCATTGGCGAGAAATATCCCCTCGTCAGCCGTGGGGCCGGTCACGACGTGGCGGGCGTAGAGCGCTGGGTGGTAGTTCAGCGGGCGTTTCACCGCTGTTCCCACGACCAACGGATTACCTGCCACTTCCAAGGTTCGCCCCGTTAGGGACGATTGGGCATCGGCGATCCGGTGGTGGGGGAGACGCAAGACCAGGCGCACGCGCCGCGTTAAATACAGGGTGTCTTCCCTCCCCTCCGGGCGGTACCAGCCATTCCCTGATTCCCCGCCGTGGATGAGGTGCAATCCGGCCTGCGGTTCGTTCAGCCACCAGGGCAACGCCCCTTGGATAGCCTGAGACAAGGCCCAGGCATGGTCCAGAGGTAGGCTGCGGCAGGTGATGGCAAAGGCCAGATCCATCACGTCTCCAACAACCGGAATCGCCGGGACATCTTCCTGCCAGTACAGATTGTTCTGTCCACTAGAACCCACATCAGTTGTGTTGCTCATCCGTTTATGATTCACTCACTATCAATCATTTACAGGTAATTTGCGACGCAGGGCGTCGCGGTCGATCCACCAATCACCCTGTACTAGATTATCCACGGCCTCCGCCAGGCGCGGTAGGAAGCGGGCGGGCTCGTCCAATTCATTGCCAATCATCCACGCATCAAACTCGTCTTGCGTCTGTACGCCTCGATGGCGTCCGGCAACGAGTGCGAGTTGTACCTGGGTGTAGTCGAGCAGATGTCTCCCCTCGTCACTATCTTCGACCCGCAATCCCGCTACGTAGTGGGATACCGCTGCGGCGATCGGGGGTACGTTCGACTCTGGTGGAGTTTCTTCAATCAGATGCTGGAGGGTTACCACTGTCCAGGAGGCGGCGATTGGGTAGGTAACTGCCAGCCAGATCCCCTGACCGAGGGCAGCCATGGAACCGGGTTGGTTGGTACGAAACAGGATATCGCACGCCCGTACCACCTCTTCCCAGCGTTGGGCTGCAGCAAAGATAGTGAACGCCTCCCTGGCCTGGTCCCAGGCCTCTCGGTCCTGGTCTAGATCGGCGAGGCAATCCGCCAATTCCAAGAGGATCGTGGCGCGTGCTTCCGGGGAGTGGTCCGTAGGGAGGTTGGCCAGGCGTTCCCTCCATCGGTGTTGTTCCCGCTGTAGGTCGTCGACTGCGCCCTCTCGGTTGTCGCTAGCGTCCAGATCGACCAACGCATAGGGATTGGCTTGCCTCATGGGGTCTGTTTCTCAGGTGAAGGCCGCTTCGAGACGGTCTTCCCAGTTTTCCGGGGTGTCGGGAAACGACGGTCGGACATCCATACGAAAGAATCGTTCCCCCTGATGTGCCCGCTCTTGAATAAGGGGGATAATCTCATAGAAGGAACTTATTTCGTGGTATTGCAGCAGTATGTCACTCAAATACAGCATGGAGCACTCCGGCGTGATTCGTAACACCCTCACCCTACTAGGAAGGTCGGTGGAGGAGGGGGATGCAAAGAGATTTCGGAACCTGATTATTATTTTGCTCAACCTTACCATGCACTCCCTGTTTAAAAGGTCTTTCCTGCCTTAGATCACGGCAAAGGTGTAAGGTTGGTGTCGAAATGACGACAATGGTCACTTTTTACTCTCGCCTGAACACTTCCATCGATGGGTTTATCGTTATGGATTGGTCGCGTATCGGCAACGGGTTAATTTTCCCCAAGTTTGGCGTACAGATCCAGGGGGGGGCGTCTGCTACAGAATCAGGGATATCCAAACGATCTGGAAGGTGGACACTTTACTCGATTCTTTTGTAAGATGTCTTACATCTTGTTGCCAATCGAATGCTTAGAGGATGCACAGGGCATCGTTTGAGTGAATATCCTGGTTGGAGTATGCGTCCCTTGGTATTGCTCCCCCGATGGATATGTGGCGACCTAGCGGACGGCTCACTACACTGGCCCCAGCCTTTTGGCACCTTATTGATTTTTCTCTCGTAATACCACGGATAATGAGAATTTCCGACCTCCGTCGTGTGGATTGCGGATTTCTGTTTGTGGATTTCTTACCTGAGACTGCCAGTCGGATATGCGCCGAAATGATTGGGCGTTGGCTTACATAAGATTAATTTTTTATATTTTGAGAATCCCTTCACGTAAGGAGTAAAGATCGCCGTGGCTAAACAGATGCATAACACCCCAATGCTCGATCAACTCGAGAGTGGGCCGTGGCCAAGCTTCATTACTGGACTCAAGCGTTTGGCCCAAGACAACGATATGATGGTGGATCTCTTGGGGCAGCTTGAGCACTCCTATGAGACCCGCAAAGGTTTCTGGAAGGGTGGCACGGTTGGCGTGTTCGGTTACGGTGGGGGGATTATCCCGCGCTTCTCCGAGGTGGCCAGCAAGTTTCCCGAATCCGCTGAGTTTCACACCCTACGCATTCAGCCTCCGGCAGGAATGCATTACACCACCGATATCCTGCGCCAGATGTGCGACGTTTGGCAGAAGCATGGTTCGGGCCTGGTGGCATTTCATGGTCAGAGCGGCGATATCATGTTCCAAGGAATTCGCACGGACAAGGTACAGGCCGCCTTCGACGAATTCAATGAGATGGGGTTTGACCTGGGTGGTGCCGGTCCGGCGGTACGCACCAGTATGTCGTGCGTTGGTCATGCGCGTTGCGAGCAATCCTGCTACGACACCGCACGGACTCACCGTGAGATCGTCAATACCTTCCTGGACGATATGCATCGTCCGGCGTTGCCTTATAAGTTCAAATTTAAGTTCTCGGGCTGCCCCAATGACTGCATGAATTCGGTGCAGCGTGCGGATATGGCCGTGATCGGTACTTGGCGTGACGATATAGCGGTGGATCAGAAAGAGGTCCAGGCCTTTGTCGCCAACCGGGGCCGTCAGTACGTGGTGGATAATGTCCTCACCCGTTGCCCGACCAAGTGCCTAAGCCTCAATAACGATGATACCCTTGCCGTTGACAATCGCAATTGCGTGCGCTGCATGCATTGCATTAACGTCATGACCAAGGCCCTCAAGCCTGGTAAGGATCGTGGGGTCACCATCCTGATTGGCGGGAAGCGTACCCTCAAGATCGGTGACCTGTTTGGTACCGTGGTGGTGCCTTTCATGAAGCTTGATTCCGAAGAAGATATGGAGCGGCTGCGCGAACTCGCACAGAATACCATCGACTTCTTCGCGGAAAACGCCTTGGAGCACGAGCGTACCGGTGAGATGATCGATCGCATCGGGCTCGTCAATTTCTTGGAGGGTATCGGCGTCGATGTCGATCCTCACATGATCGCCCATCCCCGCGTTAGTTCCTATGTGCGCATGGACGGCTGGGACGAAGAAGCGGCCAAATGGAATGAGCGGAAGGCTGGTTAAGCGCGTTGTGACCATTTTCGCTTGTACATTCCGTTGCGCTGGTTTTCGGAGACAGAGGATGAATTGTTTCATCCGTGACGATTCTTCTTCTGTCTGTGAAGTCTAGTAGTGCGGAAAGGGAGTGATAATGGTTACCATAGGCTGGTGGTTGTCGTGGGGAGGTCTGCGTGAGCAGGCCTTTGATTGGGGCAGAAAAGTTTTAATACACCCGAAATTTGGAGGTTACAATGGCCGAAATGCGTCCACCTATTGAGAGTGGCGTACCGGACCCCTTCCAGTATATGCATCCGGTATTGCGCCGGAACTATGGTCAGTGGAAGTGGCATGACCGCCCTCGTCCGGGGGTGTTGCACCATGTGGCGGAGAGTGGTGAAGAGGTTTGGACGGTACGTGCCGGTACCCAGCGCCAGATGGACCTCTACACCGTTCGTAAGTTGTGCGACATTGGTGATCAGTACGGTGAAGGCTACGTCCGCTTCACCATTCGCAGTAACATTGAATATTTGTTGGCGGATCAAAGTAAGGTTGCTCCGCTCATTGAGAAATTGCAGGCGGAAGGCTTCCCAGTAGGTGGTACGGGTAATTCGATCACCATGATCGCTCATACCCAGGGGTGGCTGCATTGCGATATTCCGGGCACCGATGCCTCGGGCGTGGTCAAGGCCCTGATGGATGAGTTCCACGAGGAATTTATCCGCGAGGAGATGCCGAATCGCGTTCATATTACGACCTCGTGCTGTCAGATCAATTGCGGTGGTCAGGGCGATATCGCAATTAATGTTCAGCACACCAAGCCGCCCAAGATCAATCATGATCTGGTCTCCAATGTGTGTGAGCGCCCCACCGTCGTGGCCCGTTGCCCAGTAGCGGCGATTCGTCCGGCGATGGTGAATGGTAAGCCTTCACTCGAAGTAGACGAGAAGAAGTGTATCTGCTGCGGTGCCTGTTATCCGCCTTGCCCCCCCATGCAGATCAACGATCCAGAGCATTCCAAGCTGTCCATCTGGGTCGGTGGTAAGAATTCTAACGCCCGTGGTAAGCCCCAATTCCATAAGTTGGTGGCAGCAGGTCTGCCCAATAATCCTCCACGTTGGCCCGAGGTTGCGGCCGTCGTTAAGAAGATTTTGGGCGTCTACAAGCAGGATGCCAAAGACTGGGAGCGTCTTGCCGATTGGGTGGAGCGGATTGGTTGGTCGCGTTTCTTTGAACTGACTGAACTGCCCTTTACCAAATTCCACATCGACAACTGGCGCGGCGCACGTAGCAGTTTGAACGCATCTACCCATATCCGCTTCTGAGCGGGAGGGTGAAGGAAGAGCAGCATATGAAGTTCGGTATCATGGTGAATGAAGGTCCCTACCAGCACCAGGCCTCTGATACGGCGTATCAGTTCGCCAAAGCGGTGTTGGCCAAGGGGCATGAGATCTACCGCGTGTTTTTCTATCACGACGGTGTCAACAACGGTACGCGCCTCACCGTCCCTCCCCAGGATGACCGTAATATCGTCAACCGCTGGTCGGAGCTTGGCGCCAAGCACAACATTGATATGGTGGTGTGCGTGGCGGCTGCTCAGCGGCGCGGTATCTTGGACGAAAGCGAAGCCAAACGGCATGGCAAAGACGCCCACAACATTGCGGCGGGCTTCCGGATCTCGGGTCTGGGCCAGCTCGTCGAAGCGGGTATCCAGGCAGATCGCCTAGTCGTATTCGGTGACTGACGGGGAGAATGAAAATGGCGGATGCAGGCGGGATCGTCAAGAAGTTTATGTTCGTCAACCGTAAGGCCCCTTACGGTACCATCTACGCCCTGGAGTCCTTGGAGGTGGTGTTGATTAGCGCCGCCTTCGACCAGGATGTAAGTCTGGCGTTTCTCGATGACGGTGTTTATGAACTGACCAAAGGCCAGAACACTAAGGGCATAGAGATGAAAGGCTTCTCCTCGACCTATCGGGCGCTGGAAGGCTATGACATCGAAAAGCTGTATGTAGCCCGGGAGTCATTGGAGGAGCGTGGCCTCTCCGAGGATGACCTGGTGGTCGATGTGCAGGTTGTCAGCCGTGCCGAGATGGCAGACCTGATGGCCGAGCAGGATGTGGTCTTGAGTTTCTGAGGAAATTGCGATGCTGCATACGGTCAACAAATCGCCGTTCGAGCGCAACACCCTGAAAAGCTGTTTGGCCCATGCCAAACCCGGCGATGCGGTTTTGCTTATCGAAGACGGTGTCTATGCCGCTTTGGCGGATACTACGACCTCGGCCTTGGTCCAAGAGGCCATGACGCAGGTATCCGTTTACACCCTCGCTCCCGATTTGGAAGCCCGTGGTGTGGCGAAGCGGGTTATCGATGGAATTAAGCTCATCGACTATGCGGGGTTTGTCGACCTGGTGGTCGAGCATCCCGCTACCCAGTCTTGGCTGTAAGTCAGTTCAGCCTCCTTACCAAAATGGCTCATCCTCGGGAGATAAATGAGATACTGGCGTGCCTGATCGGCACTGTCGCCACGGTCTCGCTTGTCTCCCGAGATGCGCATAACCCAGCCTACGTGTATCCCAACCCTCCTTGGAGCTAAAGAAAACCATGGCAACTATCGATGTTAATGGAAAGTCGGTCGAAGTGGATGAAGAAGGCTATCTCATCAATCTGGCCGAGTGGAATGAAGATATCGCGGAACGGTTTGCAGGGGACGACAATACTCAGCTTACCCAAAACCATTGGGAAGTCATCACCTTCCTCCGTGAATATTACAACGATTATCAAATTGCGCCTGCGGTGCGCGTATTGACCAAGGCCATCGGCAAGAAACTGGGGCCAGAGAAGGGCAACAGCAAATATCTCTATGAGCTGTTCCCTTACGGTCCCGCCAAGCAGGCGTGCCGTTACGCTGGTCTGCCGAAGCCGACTGGCTGTATCTAAGGTTGTGCGGGGTCTCGAGTTACGGGACCCCGTTTTGATGTATTTTCCGTTAGCCTCGCGGCTAATATTTTATGTGGCTATTTGGCCGAGGTCTTTTTAAGGAATACCGAGCATGACTGTGGTGACGGTGCTGTACGCGCTGCTCTTCTATGCGGCGGCGGCAATCTTGGTGATCGGTGTCCTCCGCCGTATCGTGATCTACGCCCGGGTTCCTGCGCCGTTGCGGATTACCACAATGCCGGCACCGCTTTCTCGCGCCGGAGTGGTTCTGCGGATGGTGCGGGAGGTGTTTTTCTTCGAGAGCTTGTTTAAGTCGACCAAATGGACGTGGCTATTCGGTTGGCTCTTCCACATCTGTATGGCCGTGGTGTTGTTGCGCCATCTGCGTTATTTCCAGCAACCGGTGTGGTGGGGCGTTGAGTTTATCCAATTCTTCGGTAAGTATGCTGCCTTCGGTATGGTGGCGGGTCTCGGCGGCTTGCTGGCACGGCGGCTGTATGTAGATCGCGTACGCTATATCTCGGCACCTTCCGACCATCTCATGTTGATCCTATTGCTGGCTATTGCGCTCTCCGGGCTGACGATGACCTTTGTGGTCCACACCGATATCGTGGCACTGAAGGCCTTCTTCTTGGGATTGATGCGTTTTGCCTGGCAACCTTTGCCGCCGGATCCGATCTTACTGCTGCATCTGACCCTGGTGATTACCTTGATGGTCATCTTCCCCATCTCTAAGCTATTGCATGTCCCCGGGATTTTCTTTAGTCCTACCCGTAATCAGGTGGACGATGCCCGTGAGCGGCGGCATGTAGCGGCATGGGCGCGGGATGATGCTGCCTAATCTTAAAGATACGACTCAAAATTATTGACTAAGGTGGACCAGAAAGTTTCTGGTCGTGACCGGGGTGGGCTTTAGTTTATCCTTTGGTCTTAGACGTTAGACGAGTAGTAGGGCCAGGACAATCTCCTGGTGTGGGCTTAGTGGAGGAATCGCGTGGCAGCTTTTGATGTTCCGGTGTTGGGTGACTATCCGATTTGCCCGGTACCTGCGATTAAACCGGATACGATGAAGAGCGTTAAGCCCTTCGTCGTTAATAACCCCATGCACAACACCGACCTTGGTTTCCCAGGGGCCTTGGTGGATAACTGGCAGGAGGTTGCTATCGCCAAGATTGGCGACCTTCTGGGGAAATATCGCTCGTTCCAAGTGTTCTTGGATTCCTGCGTGAAGTGCGGTTCGTGTACCGACAAGTGCCATTATTTCCTCGGCACCGCAGATCCACGTAACATGCCAGTAGCGCGTCAAGATCTGCTTCGTCAGGTATACCGCCGTTACTTTACCTTCGCAGGGAAGTATTTCCCGGCGTTGGTGGGTGCGAAGGATCTGACGCGGGAGGTTTTGGACGACTGGTATAGCTATTACCACCAGTGTTCCCAGTGTCGGCGTTGTTCTGTCTATTGTCCCTACGGTATTGATACCGCTGAGATCTCGATGGCTGCTCGCGAGATCATGGATTCCGTGGGGCTTGGCCAGAAATATACCAACGAGATTTTGGGTAAGAACATCAAAATTGGTAATAATCTGGGCCTCCCGCCTGCGGCCATTCGTAATACCTTGGAGGGACTCGAGGAGGATGTGGTCGATGCGACCGGTGTGACGGTACGTTACCCCCTGGATGAAAAAGGGGCTGAGGTATTACTGGTCACCCCGTCGGCGGATTTCTTCGCTGAACCGCATGTTGATGGCCTAATTGGCTATGGCAAGGTGTTCCATCAAGCGGGAATTTCCTGGACTCTCTCCTCTAAAGCCTCCGAGGCGGCCAATTTCGCCATGTTCATTGGCTCTTACGCCAATATGAAGAAGGCGGCCATGCGTATTCGTGAGGCGGCCCTGGAGCTTGGCGTTAAGCGTATTGTCGTGGGTGAGTGTGGACATGCGTGGCGCGTGGCTTATAGCTTCTGGAATACTCTGATTGGCCCGTTCGATTTTCTTGACCCCAAGTATCCGGTACCACAACATATCTGTGAGTTTACCCATGATTTGATCCAGCGTGGGGCATTGAATCTGGATAAGTCGGCCAATGATCATCGCATTGTTACCTTCCATGATTCCTGTAATGTGGCGCGTGCCTCGCGTATGGGTAATATGCCGGGCGGGCAGTACATTATTCCGCGGGAGGTGATCAAGGCAACCTGTAATCACTTCGTGGATATGCATCCCTATACTATTCATGACCAGACTTACTGTTGCGGTGGTGGCGGTGGTCTGCTTACCGACGACCTGATGGAGGTACGTGTAAAGGGTGCCTATCCGCGCATGCAGGCCCTGCGTCAGGTAACGGAGGGACACGGTGTCAATTATCTTGCCGCGATCTGCGCCATCTGTAAGAGCCAGTTCACTAAGGTGTTGCCGTATTACAAGTTCGACCGGGACATGATCGGGGGTATACATCAACTGGTCAGTGCGGCTATTCAACTTGGGACGAAAGAATGAGCGTAACTACTCGGGTGTCTTGCCAAACCTGCGAATTGGCAGATTAGGTTAAGAGGTGCCCTGGGAGGGACCCTGAAAAAGTCCGGTAACCGTTCCCCCTATCCAAAAGAAGGGGGGGCAGTTGTGGAGTTTGTTTTTACAAAATGCTGACATACGGGGTTTTCTGCGCGACGATGTGCCGTATGTAGTACCTGAGTGGTTGCGAAAAAGCGTTTTCGGTATCCCTTTTGGGCAATCTCCTGGTAATATCTGCATCGATGTTCTCGAAGATTGTCGTACACACGGTGAATAGACTGACTGTTCCGTGGGGATTCCGATAATCGCTGTTATCTACCGTATTCCATCCAAGAAACTGTCTCCTGGTGGAGGAGAATTGCCATGGCGATAACCAAAGAAGAGATGGGCAGTCGGGCCGAAGGGTTTACCTTCCGTCGTTACAAAGACGGCGATGATCAATGGCACCGCATGACGGATCGCATTTTTAGTGGGGATGCGTCGCATAAGTGTCCTACCTATGTCCATCGTACCCCCCCCCTGTCAGGGGAGCTGTCCTGCGGGTGAGGATATTCGTGGTTGGCTTGACATTGTGCGGGGCCTCGAAAAACCACCGAAGGGCATGAGCATGCAGGAGTACGCCTTCCGGCGTTCGACCAATGCCAATCCCTTCCCCTCGGTGATGGGGCGGGTTTGTCCCGCTCCTTGTGAGGATGGTTGTAATCGCAACCAGCTTGAGGACCACGTCGGTATCAATTCGGTTGAACAATATATTGGTGATTCCGCTCTCAAGGCCGGTTTCAAGTTTGTTGCGGGTCCCGATACGGGTAAGCGAGTCGCAGTTGTGGGTGGTGGTCCCGCTGGTTTAGCTGCGGCCTACCAGCTACGTCGCCGCGGTCATGCCTGCACCATCTTCGATGACCATTCCCAACTGGGTGGCATGATGATGTGGGGGATTCCGGGCTATCGTATGCCGCGCGATGTTCTCAACGGTGAGATCAATCGTATCGTTGATATGGGTGTGGAGGTTCGCCTCAACACGCGGATCGGGCGTGATGTCGCACTGACCGATCTGGAGCGTGACTATGATGCCATCCTGATTGCCATCGGCGCTCATCGTGGTCAGGCCCTGCCTATCCCCGGTGCCGATGCCCCGAATTGCTTGAGTGGTGTGGGCTTCCTCGACGCCTTTAATGATGGACGGCTCAGGGCCGTGACCGGTCGGGTGATCGTCATCGGTGGTGGTGATACTTCCGTAGACGTGGCGACCGTAGCTCGTCGTCTGGGGCGCATCACTGAGGTTCGCGAGAAGGACCGCCCCGAACACATCATCATCAATCAGACAGCCCACGACGTTATCGAGACCGCTGCCCGCACCGGTGCGGATGTCCTACTCCTCGCACGCTCGCCTATTCACAAGATGAACGCGGCCAAGCACGAGGTTGAGGATGCCCTGCGTGAAGGTGTGGAAATTCAGGGCAGTATGGGGCCGGTTGAAGTCATCAAGGGACCTGATGGTCGTGCCACTCACCTGCGGGTGCAGCGTCTGACTGAAAAGACCAAGACTCCCATCCCAGGTACTGAAATTGATCTGGAATGCGACATTATCGTCGCAGCCATCGGTCAATCCGCAAATCTTGCCGGGTTTGAGTCTTTTGACAATGGTCGCGGACTTATCAATGCCGACCGCCACTTCCAGGTACCAAATCGACGCGGCTATTTCGTGGTCGGTGATGTTGTCAGACCTCACCTGCTGACGACGGTCATCGGTCAGGCTACGGTTGCCGTCGAGTCCATCAGCAAATATCTGGCAGGGGTTGACCTCGGCAAGCGTCCCAAGGTGGATGTGCGCCACTTCGACCTGATGAATAAGCTGCGTGAGACTGGTCTCCAACCCGAAGACTACAACCACGAGCAGGTGTGGGGTACCTCCGAGGCCAAGTTTGCGGTTCACAACTATGAGGACCGAGCCACTCAGGAGATCATTCCCGCCGATATGTTGTTCCTGGGGCATTTCAAATACACGGAGCGTAATAAGCGTGGCTACCACCAGGTAGATAGCACGAACATTATCGGTAATTTCATGGAGCGCATGATCCCACTCCCCGATGCTGCGGTGGTGGACGAGGCCAAGCGTTGCATGAGCTGTGGAATGTGTTTTGAGTGCGATAACTGCGTGATCTTCTGCCCCCAGGAGGCGGTCAAGAAGACCCCGAAGAATCAATCCACCACTGGTCGTTACGTCTACACCGACTATGCCCGTTGCGTTGGCTGTCACATTTGTGCTGAGGTTTGCCCCACAGGTTACATCCAGATGGGGATGGGCGAGTAACGTTAGGAGAGAGTATGTCGAGCACCCGTTTGCGGGTGGTTGGGCTGGTAATGGTGGGAGTGCTATTAGGCACTTCCGCCATGACTGGTGCCTGCCAAGTTCCACTTCCCGCGCATCCTGAAGGGCGCGGTGGTCAGTGTGTGAGGGATACCGAGTTCATGCGGCGCAACCACATGGAACTGATCCTTCACAAACGCGACCAGACCATGCACGAAGGCATTCGTACCTCTGAGTACAGCCTCAAAGAGTGTGTGAAATGCCACGCTGAACAGCGGCCCGATGGCAGTTATGTTCCGATCAATGACCCTGGCCAGTTTTGCCAGAGTTGTCATAGCTACGCTGGCATTCAGCCAGACTGTTTCGAGTGTCACGCCACCACACCGGCGATCCCGCCGGCCAGCAAGCCATGAGGACAGCAATGAGGAATGAACCTACTGACCAAGGGCGGCGCGATTTTCTCGGCGCAGCAACGGCCACGGCGGTTGGTCTCACTGCCGTCCCCGGTCTTTCTCTGGTTGCCTTGGCCCGGTCGCCCGAGGTCGCGGTAAACGACAAGTCGCGCTGGGGCCTGTTGATTGATACCGCCAAGTGCAGTGCAGATTGCAATGCCTGTACTACCGCCTGTAGTACCGAGAATGGCCTTACCGGCCATGGTCGGCCCGCCAGCGACGCGCAGTGGCTGCGTAAGGTCCAGCTCAAGGAAAAGGCTACCGGTCGTGCGGTGTCCCTGCCTGTCGGTTGCCAGCATTGTGAACGGCCGCCTTGTGTGAATGTTTGTCCGACGGGGGCGTCGTTTCGCCGTGCCGATGGCATCGTTTTGGTGGACAAGCACATCTGTATCGGTTGCCGCTACTGCATGATGGCTTGTCCCTACAAGGCACGTTCCTTCGGTCATGAGGAAATGCACGACCAGAAGCCGTATTCCCCACGTGGCAAAGGTACTGTCGAGGCCTGTACCCTCTGCGTCCATCGTGTGGATGCAGGTCGGCTTCCGGCCTGCGTGGAAGCGTGTCAGCAAGATGGTCATCAGGCGATCCTCTTCGGCGACCTGAAAGACCCCGATAGTGCCATTGCCAAGCGTCTCGCCACAGAACCTACTCGCCAATTGCGTGAGGCACTGAACCTGAATACCGGTGTTCGTTATCAGGGTGTCTAGGGTACGTTTTGTCTGATCGTGACTGTTCACTCCCCCTCCTGTTGGGAGTGGGGTGGCCGGTTGCGTTTGATCGAGGTAAAAGCGGGAAGTCAGAGTAGCGAAGATATTTTTCTTGGCAACGTATAAGACGAAGTCTTCAACATTTCGACTTTTCGGTTCTTGGGGAGCTAGCTATTTATGACGCTTGCCCCAGTGGGTTTTGTGTTCTTGCCATACCAAGCGAGATAGCAGGATATCTAACGATGAAAAACGTTTGCTTTCGCGAGATGAAAGAAACCGGCCGAGGTTATTGGTTGGTGCAGGGGCTGCTTACTGTAATCATTCTGCTGGGACTGGTTGCGGTTCATCACATGGAGAGTGAGGGGCATTGGGTCACCGGAATGAATAATCAGATTGTGTGGGGCTTGCCCCATGTCTTCGCGGTGTTCTTGATCGTCACGGCCGCAGGTGAGTTGAATTTGGCCTCAATTGCCTCGGTTTTCGGCAAGGCGCCCTATAAACCGCTGTCACGTCTTTCCGCTTTGGTGGCGATTGCTCACTTGGTGGGGGGATTGATGATCCTGGTCTTGGATCTGGGTCGTCCGGAGCGTCTTACGGTGGCGATGCTCCATTTCAATCTTACGTCCATTTTTACCTGGAACATTGTGCTCTACACGGGCTTTATCGTCTTGGCGGTAGTCTATTTGTGGACCATGATGGAGCATCGCTTAAATCCCTACACCAAAGCTGCAGGCCTGGGGGTGTTCATCTGGCGGACTGTCCTTACGACCGGAACCGGCTCTATCTTCGGTTTCTTGGTCTCTCGTGATGCCTATAATGCCGCTATCATGGCGCCGATGTTCATTATTCTGTCCTTTTCCTACGGAACCGCCATCTATTTGATGACCCTGGAGACGCTTGCTTATTGGGGCAACCGACCGATTGGTCTGGTGCTGATTACTCGACTCAAAAACCTCCTGGGGATCTTTGTCGGCGCGGCGTTTTACTTCTTCTTGGCCTATCACCTGACCAATCTGTACATTGCCCAGCGGCAGGGTGTTGAGTATTTCCTGTTGGGTGGGGAGAGTCTTTATTCCCAGATATTCTGGGTTGGGCAGATCCTCATCGGTACCGTACTGCCCTTGGCATTGCTCTACGGTCCGTTTGCCCACCGGCGGAGGGTTGTCTATGCGGCCTGTATATTGGTGGTCATTGGTGGATTAGCCCAGATGTATGTGACAATTATCGGGGGGCAGGCCTATCCGCTTACCATCTTCCCAGGATACGAGGTGAGTAGCAGTTTCTTTGACGGCCAGGTAGGAAACTACGTACCGACTATCTATGAGGCCATGTTGGGGATCAGTGGTTTTGCCGTTGGGGCTTTCCTAGTGATTTTGGTTACGCGGGTATTGCCGCTTATTCCTGATAGCTTGGCCGACGGCGATATTGACGAGCGCTTGGTTGCTAAGGAGCCCAAGGAGGCATTGGCCGTTTAGTCCGCTTTATTTTGTTTTGGTCGCTTAAAGGATTTTCGCTAACGATTATTCTCTTAGGCGGTAAAAACAATCCATCCCCATGCGGAGACACCATGGCCCACTTGATGATCTCCGCAGCGCATAAATCCTCTGGTAAAACGACAATCACTCTCGGCTTGTGTGCCGCCTTGCGCGCACGGGGGGTGGTTGTCGCTCCTTTCAAGAAAGGCCCCGATTATATCGACCCGCTGTGGCTTACTTTGGCGAGTGGTCGGCCTTGCTATAACCTGGATTTCTGGACGATGGAGCCCGATGAAATTCGGGAGAATTTCACCCGCCACTCGGCGGAGAGTGAATTGGCGTTGCTGGAAGGGAATAAAGGACTCTACGATGGGGTTGACCTGGAAGGCAGCAACAGTAATGCGGCCCTTGCCAAGTTGCTAGAAACTCCAGTAATCCTGGTTATCGATACACAGGGTATTACTCGGGGGATTGCCCCGTTGGTCCTCGGTTATCGCGCTTTTGACCCCATGGTGCGAATTGCTGGCGTCATCCTTAATAAGGTAGGAGGGGCGCGCCACGAGGGTAAGCTGCGTGAAGTGCTTGCGCGCTATACCGACGTGCCGGTGATTGGGTCGGTAGCGAGGGACGAACGTTTAACCATCGTCGAGCGTCATCTGGGTTTGGTACCGAGCAATGAAATGGCTGCTGCCCTGAAACGGGTAGATGAGATCGGCGCGTTGGTGGGTGCTCAGGTAGACCTAGATGCTTTGCAAATAGTGGCGCGCACTGCCTCTCCCTTTCCTCCATTGATTCCCAATTCACCTTTGTCTAGTGAGCCATGCGTGCGTATTGGTGTCCCTCGCGATGCAGCCTTTGCCTTCTATTATCCTGATGACCTGGAGGCTTTGCGTTCCGTTGGGGCAGAATTGGTGTTTTTCGATTCCTTACGCGACCACCTGCCCGAGGTGGATGGACTATTTATCGGTGGAGGTTTTCCCGAGGTCCAGATGGAGACATTGGAGGCGAATGCCTCACTGAGATCTGAGATTCGTGCCGCTGTGGAAAATGGGATGCCCGTTTATGCCGAATGTGGTGGGCTGATGTACCTTTCGCGGTGTATTCGGTGGGGTGGCCATTCTCGTGCGATGGTGGGTGCGCTACCCGCCGATGTGGTTATGACTGAGAAACCTGTAGGGCGTGGCTATATCCGCCTACAAGAGACTACCGCCCATCCTTGGCCGGTAAATGGTTTAACGATTGAGTTTTCTGGACACGAGTTTCATTATTCTCACTTGGAAAATCTAGGCGCCGACGTGAATTTCGCTTATCAAGTTCGACGTGGCACCGGCATTGATGGTTACAACGATGGTATTGTCTATCGCAATGTCTTGGCGTGCTATGCACATCAGCGCAATACGCGCGCCAATCCCTGGGCGGCAAGGTTCGTTGCCTTTGTGAAGGAACACAGGAATAAATAGAAATGGTAACTAACCCAATTGCCACCTATACGGCGAGAGACGAGGAGGGTCCCCTCTCAACGAGAGGGAGAATGAACACTTACGATGGTCGCTGATTATTTTTCAAATATTCCATTAATTAGGAGGTTGTAATGAAAGCAGCATGGCGTGTTGTGGTAATGGCGGTGGTTCTGTGCTGTTTGCAGTTTTCAGGTACGGCACTGGCCGATGATAAGGTATTGGTAAAAGGAAAGATCAGTGAGTACGACGTAGAAAAGAAGAGTTTGGTGATTGCTATTGATGGTGGTAAGAATATGACGTTTTTGGTTCAGGACAGTAAAGCGTTAGGGATGTTGGACGATCAGCTGTTTGCGGGGGATGAGGTAAAGGTTCGTTATGTTGCTAAGGATGGCAAAAATGTTATTGACGATTCTAGTGGTCTAAAGAGTGCGCGGCCTGGTTGTTAGTCGTCTGATTAAATATCTCTTTTGGTTACGATAGTTGTACTTTCTTTGATGGAACATGCTTGCCTTGGTGGTTTAGTATATTGACGGTTGTAGACTTTTCGAAACCGCAAATTTCTACGTAAGGAAATGTATGATGAAGTTATCACTCAGAGCATTGTTTGCCACCACGGGTATTATGGTGTGTGGCCTTGGGTTCGTTCTACCGCTTCCCGCACTGGCTGCTGATCAAACAGTGTTAATGAAGAAGATCGAGTCCCTTTCCCAACAGTTGGATGAACTCAAAAAGCAGATGCAGGAATTGCGGCAACAGGAATCCTCAAAGGATGAATGGGTTGCCAAGGTTGAAAAGAAGGCGCAGGACGCGGAAAAGAAGGTACAAATAGTAGAAAAGAAGACTCATGAAGCAGCGAAATCTTCCGCATTGGAGATTAGTGGCGATTATCGGTTTCGCGTTGACCGTCTGAAGGGAGAAACACCTGCTTATTACAACTTCAACGATGTGCTTCCCTGGATGCTTGGTAGAATGGTTGGCGCACCACCAGCGGTGCGCCCGGCACAGGAGTATCGGAATAACTCCTTGCTTACCAACCGTCTGGGTTTGAATCTCAAAGCGAAGGCTACTGAGGATATTGCAGTAAAGGCCAGATTGGTGATGTATAAAGGTTGGGGGGAAGAAACTTATGCCTCATCACCGTTCTTTGCGGATAGATTCTATTCTTTTGATGGTAATGCGGGTCATACTCCCCAGGACAATATCTTACGTGTAGATCAGGCCTATGCGACCTGGTCGGGTATTGGTGGCGCACCGGTTTGGTTCTCCGTGGGTCGTAGACCCTCCACTGGCGGTATTCCTACCAACCTGCGGCAGAATATCGAGAAAAATAGCTCAGACACGGCGGGTGTCCCAGGTCTGCTCGTTGATTACGCATTTGATGGGGCTACGGTTGGGGTTGCTCCCGATATTTCGATGCTCCCTGGAGCCTATGCAAAATTCTGCTATGGTCGGGGATTCGAAAGCGGTTTTACTCCTGCTACATCCTCGGTTAATACACTTAAAGATGTTCATTTCGTTGGGGTCAATCTTGTTCCTTATGCGACCGATAACCTGCGTGTTGAGTTACAATGGGACCGTGGCTACAACATCTTTGCCTTTCCTGAAAGCGAGACACTTTTCGCCCTTCCAGGCTTTCATAATGCAAATCTAGGTAACATTGATCAATATATGATCGGGGTGTCGGGTAAGGTTGAAAACCTGGGACCTGGTGACCTGAATCTCTTTGCAAGTAGTGGTATGAGTAAAACTCACCCCAACGGTAATCAATTAACTTTTAACGCAGGTACTGCGGCAGCGCCTGTGATGGTGCCAATAGCAGGGCTTATGTACGATGGCTTAGTTCCAACCAGTACGACTGGGACTGCCTTCTATCTGGGTGGAAGATACGATATCAAGTCGATGGGGACCAAGCTGGGATTAGAATACAACCATGGCTCGAAGAATTGGGTTTCCTTTGCACCGGCCTCAGACGATATGTGGACTGCCAAACAGGGTGTCCATGGCAATGTGTATGAGGCCTACCTGATCCATGAGATCAATTCCAGGCCAGTCTCAAAGTTCGGGAAGGCACAATTCCGACTTGGCTATCAGTACTACGATTTCAAATACACCGGCAGCAATAATTGGGTGGGTGCGCCTAGGAACATAGCTGATCTAGCGCTTACCCCGGCAAATGCCCAAATGCTGATTCCTTTGAAAAATGCACGCAATATCTATCTGACCTTTGATGTTGCGTTCTGATGAGCCAGTTGTTTTCCAAGGGGGGGGCCGCGAGGTTCTCCCTTTTTTCTGTGGGATGATCGGAAAGATTGGGAAAGTAGCCTTTGCGAGTTAGCATGAACATTACTGGGTGGCAATGGGGGCTGGTGTTTTGGTTAGGTTTGTGGGGAGAGGTTGCTTTGTCCCAGGATGCGGATATGCCAGTGACTCCGAATATTGAGGGGGTTATTTCTAGCGCTGCCCCGGCTACGAAAAGCGGTCTTCTCGCGGGCGCAGCGGCGGCCACAACGGTGGCTACGATATTTGCGGGTATCAATCCGACGGTGGCGGCGGTCGTTATCGGAGGAGGATTGGGAGCGGTGAGTCGTTATGCGGTGTCACAGGGTGTGAATCGTTGGGTTGAGGGTAGCTTTTATGGCACGATGGCGGTTAACATAACCGGGTCTTTTGCTTTTGGTACGGTGAGTGGGTGGGTGGCGCGTAGTGGCAGTTGGATAGCGGGTACGGCGTGGCTCGATTTGATGACGACGGGGTTCCTAGGTGGTTTTACTACCTTTTCGACCTTCGCCAATGACACGGTGCAGATTGCCCGCCGGGGGGGTGTTCTATTTTCATCGCTCTATATTGGTTTTTCGGTAGCGGTGTCAGTGATGGGGGTATTGGCTGGTGAATTTATAGGCACTGCACTATTGCCATAGAAGTTTTAGAAACGGTGTCTTGATTTAGAGACAATAAAGGTTAAATCCACCTTACTAAAACGAACTGGGTACCTCCGATCGAGACCCAACCAGGATAGACCGACAAACCCAGCAACGGAGAGAGAAATGTCTAATAGTCTGGATGTTCAGGTTTGTTCAGGTTTTTAGAAGTAGTAGTGACATTAAGTGTTTTTGTTGTGACAGTGTTTCATTCAGGGCGCCGGGTTAGCTCAGTTGGTAGAGCAACCGCCTTGTAAGCGGTAGGTCGTCGGTTCGATTCCGACACCCGGCACATCCACACCGTTAACTAGATGTATATATTTGTAACTATATTAGATAAATCATCTAGTTGACACAGTTTATCAGTAGCAGGATGTTGCTATATCTATCACGATGTTGCTAGGCTGTGCCCCACTACTGCCCCAGTGAGTGTCCCAGTCTCGTATGGCAACTATCGAAAAGCGTGGAGCGCGTTGGCGCGTCAGGGTCCGCAAGGATGGCGTTGACCTGTCTGAGTCGTTCAGGCTCAAAAGTGAGGCACAGGCATGGGCATCGCAACGAGAGGCTGACATCTCGGCAGGCAAACTAGGAAGGGCGGTTGACAAGACCTTCGGCGACCTGCTCCGCAGATATCGTGATGATGTGTCAGTATCAAAAGATGGGGCGGAATGGGAACAGGCAAGAATTAATAGGCTTATTGGCGCTCCTGCCCACAACATCCCTCGCCAGCCTGATCCCCTCTCTCTAGTCAGACTCCCCAATCTAGGCCCAGAACATTTCGCGGCTTGGCGTGACCGCCGTATGGCCGAGGTCACGGCAGCCACGGTGTTGCGCGAGTGGAACCTGCTATCGGCAGCGTGCTCAAAAGCGGTAAAGGAGTGGCGTTGGCTTCCGCGCTCCCCGTTGACCGGTGTCAAACTACCCTCGCCCCCCCCCCCTCCTCGCACTCGCCGAATCTCTCAGGACGAGATTGACCGTATTATCGTCTGCTGTGGCTATTCGCCAGGGGACAGACTGGAGGCAATGCAGGCCAGGGTTGGAGCGGCGTTTCTGTTCGCTATCGAGACAGCAATGCGTGCAGGTGAGATATGCGCATTGCGCTGGGGGGATGTAGACATAGAGCACAGAGTGGCGCACGTCCGTGCTATCGAGAAAGGGGCACGCAAGACCAAAACATCTCGAATCGTCCCCCTCTCGCTAGAAGCCATCAGAATAATTGAGCAGTTGCGCGGAGTAGATCCCGATAAAGTATTCATGATCCAATCATCGTTACTCGACGCACTTTTCCGCAAAGCAAAGAAAAGGGCGATGGTAGATGACCTCCATTTTCACGATTCCCGTGCCGAGGCGCTCACGCGATTATCAAAAAAGCTGGATATAATGCAGTTGGCGAGGATGTCAGGGCACAAGGATCTCAAAATACTATTTGAGGTGTACTATCGTGAGAAAATGGAGGACATTGCCCACAGGCTAGATTGATCGCTTCTGCATTTCTGCCCACTTTCTTATGTCTTCTGGAATCCATCTCCTCATGGCTTTTGGACCTTTCCCCATTATTCTGGCCTCCGGGAATCCAGGTCTGTATGCCCACCGGTTCCTCACCGTTGACGCGGCGACGTTCAGATACCTCCCTACCTCTTCAGCATCCCATAATTGATCATTATTAGCCGACCCGGATAAAATCTTCGCCGTTTCTGCCGCAGCCGCGTGCGCGGCGCGTCTAATCATCTCTTCGAGTTCTGCCCTGGTTATCAGTGCCATGGGTTCTGTCGTTGCGTACGCCATTTTGTCCCCTCTAGGTGGCCCGTGCTACCGATTTACGTGTAGCCTATTGAACTCTCCCATAACTTGCCTACCAATAATTATTGGTGTCTAAGTAGGCCCTAGTTCATTTGTTGATTCTCGTTCTGGGATGGCGTCACATCTCCCCGCCTAAAGATTTTATATTCATAGCAGCCAGGCACCCTACTGATCCGTTAATTTCAAAATATATGCGGGGGGATCCACTATCGTCAACTGACGATAAATAACTTCCCCCCGAATTCATTATTTTTCTTAGATATTTGTTAGAAAAGTTATACCCCCCTATCGAGATAGGAATGATTTCTTCCAACTTACCGTCCCCCTCGCACAATCCACAAGCCATTGGTGATGGGCCACCATAACCCGGATTGTAGGGTTCAATTAGTTCTCCTTTGCAGGTTTTGCATGTGACCTCGTAGTCATTAAAACCGCTACTCACAAAAAAAACTTCGTCCCCACCGCATTCCCGACACGGCATAAGGTTACCGGTCCCCTCACACATTTTGCATACAGTCATTTTTGGGTCCTTTACTATATCTCCTATCCTGTACTTTTCATCATAAAGAACGTGACTAAATATCTTATCAATATTCGAAAATTTCGGTATAGATCCGTCAATAAAATCACCTTCTCCACTGTATTCGTGCCTGACTATAATTGTGCCGTCAGTGAAATATAAAAAATTTTCTCGCTTAATTGGCCGATCATGCCGGCCTCCGCAAAATGACATTAGGCTAGGAAACATGTTATTTATCCCATGATTGGATATCCCCCGACCGCATGAGTCGGGATGGCGCTAATTCTCGCGATGCCTAAGATGTCTCACCATGGGCGAGTGGGGATGGTGCATAGAAGGATAGGATTACTGACATATCTTCAATGGGGCCATAATTGACTGCCGCTCCATTGAGCACGTCACATTTAATGGCTACCACTGCTAGAACGAATTCAGCATTATCATCAGAGCCGATACTAAAGAGGCTACTGACGGCCTCTATGAGGTTACTTCTGACGATAACGTCACCATCCTTTCTGACAAACCGAATGGCAGTTTCTGGGTGTAGCGTGGTGGGGGCGGTCGGGGTGCTGCTGGCGGGGGTGGTCATCGGTCTATCTCCGGTGGTGGTTACGTGGGGGAGAGTATGGCGTTCTGAACCTGGCGTGTCAAGTTATCCATACATTGCGAGCAAAAAAAATACCGAGGCAATCTCGGTGTATTATCACTAATAAGGTAAGCCTATTGCTGTTCGCTTGTTAAAATGGTGTGCATTCGAACCTGGCTACGTCGTGAGGAAGATATTTTTTATGGACGCCACGGAATGGTCGTAAAAATTACGCAATCCCGGCCAAATTCCCTCCATGGTATTGCAATGTACCTCCCTTATACACATCGTCATCGTGTGTGTGCTCATTCCGGGAATGACGCACCGTTCCTTGTTATATGCTTCGTTACAGTTTCTGCTTCTGTAAGAAAACAGATTTATCGATTTTTGAGAAAATATTTTGATAGGTCATGGTATCCTGGACTGGTTGTGACCAAATAACGCCACCAGAATTTGAAAGTGCTTTTTCAATAATATTGATTCTAAGGCTAATTACTCTTTCATGTTCTGTTGTTGTGACGGACGCCTCAAATCGTTTCGTTGTTTGATATGTGCCTATACCGGCACCGTACATGAATCGAACATGATTCTTAAGTTCAGTGTCCTCTTCTCTTCTTTCCATTGCAGCCGTAATCAACCCTAATCTTTCATTTACATTTGAGATAATGTATCCCTCATCCTGAAGAGCGGCAATTATAGATTTCATAACATTTATTGGTTCGGCTCCAGTATAATCGCGCGTTTGGAGTTGGCGAGTTTCAAGTTGCGTCATTTGTCGTATAGACGGTGGCTCCAGAGGATGTATTATACAGCCATCAAGCGTTAAGGCTGTAATAACTAAACTAATTTTAGAAACTACTTGCATGATATGAAAGCTCATCGACAATTCCTTCTCTAAATTTTATGATGACTGTCAACGTTCGTTGAGTCGTGGTTGCTGCCCCACTCGAAGCAGAATAGTTAGGAAAAACACCGGATGCAACACCTCCACCTATGCCAAGCATTAGTGCTTGCGTTCCACCATAATCGGCTGAATACGCCGATTCAGTTGCAATCTTGTCATAAATCCACGTTTCTTTATGTTCGCCGTCATAAGTCACGATGTTCGGCGACCCTAGATACTCGGCAACTGCATTTTGTGATATGCCTTTCCGTATTTCTTTTTGAACGATGCCTACCGTCAGCTTTCTCTCCTGTGGTGATGGGAGGGCTGCATAATGTTCAGATGCAGTCATGCATCCGCTCAATATAATGATACCCGGCAAAGCTATCATAGGAAATTTTATCATTCATTGGCTCCTTAATGAGGGGTAGTAAGACGAGCAAGTGTCCTTTTTTTTTGCTCGTCAGTGATATCGACTACGTGAGCCGCATCCTTATGCGCCTTTAATTGGTTTGTAATAACCTGTCATCGCACCTAATACCTGATCGCCATCGGCGAGTAGTTGATGGGTTGGTGATGGCCAGCGATTGTTAAACGCTGTCAGTACTGGAGTGCCATCTCCGCAGTCATAGCGCCGTAAAATTGCTTGTTTGTTAGACAGAGATACGAGAACTATATCCCCATAATCGATAGATGATTCTGGGTCAATGAAAGCTTCGACTCCGCACGGGATGGCGGTATTAGTCCCGTCATCCATAGCTTCATTTGGCACTTTCCAAATAAACCCCTTACTCCCGACACCGCCGAAATTCGGTCGGTGGGTGGTCAATTTCTCGCGTTGCTTTTCATCAGTTGACATATATGACTCCATGAATGCCGAGGGTTCGGCGTTCATGGGGATAACGGGGATTAGTCTGCCGCAACTTTCAACGAGTACTCCAGTAGTGGGGGTGGGGGTAGATGGTGTGGAGCCCTTCGGTTCAACCCACTTGACCCTGCTAGGGCTACCGCGGGCTAGCCACTCTGGCGTTACGCCTAGCTCTCTAGCGACATCAAACAATTTGTCGCCTTTGAGTTCCGCTGTTCTGCCGTGCAACCAGTCTCCAACTGTCGCGCGAGTGACTCCTACCCTCCTCCCGAACTCTGCGAGGTTGGTTATTTTTCTCACAAAAAAGACGGCTTTTAGTCTGTCAGCCAGTATGGTCATCTGGACATTTTTGGTCACTTCGGGTACGGATTGTTTGACAACGTTGGTACGAACATCCATACTAGGCCTCATGTGCGAATTAGACCCTAAAATTTCTATCAGATATGCGCTGTCTGTTTTTGGGGGGAACCAGGCGGCCCTCGGTCG
Organism: Gammaproteobacteria bacterium; assembly: GCA_963575655.1. NCBI lineage: Bacteria > Pseudomonadati > Pseudomonadota > Gammaproteobacteria > Gammaproteobacteria bacterium. Next base: position 34,746 of record CAUYTY010000239.1, read on the forward strand.
TGCCGTTTTCGTCAAGCGGGCTGCTGTGAATGAATGGGTTAGGAGTGGGAGGGAATTTCTCCCTGCTCTACCCGCCCATCGATTTGTGAACAGGTTTGGAGCCGGTCCTACTGAAAACGTATCCGCATAACTATAGTGCTTATCGATGATTTATGCGCATAAGAAGAGTGACTATTAATGTCTCTCAATGTGTAATATTTACAAGCATTATGGAAATTAATCGAGAACGCTGATTTTTGCTAACCATTCGTTGTGGGGAAAGTGTAGATGCTGTGGATCTCTCCTGGTTTGTGGAGTCACCGTACCGGTACGAAATTCGTGCATCGGCGCATCTTTATTGGTGGTTGGGTGTGGACTCCATTCGTTTGGTCGTCGCGGCGCGGTTGCGAAATCAATCACGGATTAGTATCCCCGGATGACGTGCTGTACGAATTTGCTGCCTGGCGGGTGCGGCAGGGTAGTGACAGTGAAACGCATAACGCCCTCCTCGCGGATATCTACAGTTACCTATTAACGCGCCGTGGCGTGGACTATCACGCATGACCGGATATTCTGCCGAAATAGATGCGGCAGGATGAGAGGAATGATGATGAAGCATAACCCCTTGCATGACGCCAATTGCCCCGTTCAAAACGGAGGGGAGTGTCAATGTCTTTTGACCAATCCGTATTTAACAGAACGGGCAATACGAGAAATTCAAGAAGCGGATGCGCGGTGGAAAGCAAGCGGAGCTGACGCTCGTGCGGAGCGTTTCGATAACTTGCCTGAACCACTTAGATCTTTTTTTCTACCATCGCCCGATACTTGTCAAGCTCCTCGCGGAGAGCGGGTGACATTCTTCCTGTTTCACGTAGCGTATCGAAACGTGAAAGCAGTGCTGGCTTATCTGGGTGCGAGGATAGGATGGCCCAAATGACAAATTGGATGGCGCTAAGCTCTATGTCTGGATTGTGTGTGGCCATGAATGATTTCTCCGGGTAGCGTCGGCAACGCGATTATTCTCAAAGATATAGGGTGATATTTTTGGTAAATTTTTCCGTATCGGAAAGTGATTTTTCTCCTATCTTACTTAGGAAGTAATGTCAACTACCCCGCCCTAAAGGGCGAGGCTTGTGAAAGCGAGTCTTGAAGTTGACCAGCTCCGTCGCTTTGCGACGAGACCTTATCGTGGAATCCGCGCAAGCGGTGCAATAGGCACTCCGGGATGCTTCCTCAGTTCCGGACACTGCGGTCAGTGGTTAAACAGGCATACGGGGTCGAAGCCAGTGCTGCTGCCAAGGATGGACCCGAAAGGGTACAAAAACCCACGAATAAGCGAGCGAGGGGAGCCACACCGCAAGGTGTGCGTCACTAGGCCCTTACGGGCTGACAGCCGGGAAAGACCGGCAACTTTAAAGATTTTGCTATCCAACGGGGCGGAAAAAACCGTCCCCTTTCCTCCCCGCCCTGAAGGGCGAGGTTTCTCGGGGACACTGATGACTGGGTACGCGCTCCGTGATTACCAGCAACAGGCCGTGGCCGATACCCGCGCCGCGTACCGCTCGGGTCATAGGGCGGTGCTGCTGGTGATGCCCACGGGCGCGGGCAAAACCGTGGTCTTTTCCCATATCGCACACAATGGCGCATTGAAGGGAAAGAAAATTCTGTTGGTGGCGCATCGCAAGGAATTGATATAGCAAAGCCACCATAAAATGATTACGCATAATTTGCGAAGACTTCCTCGGTAGTACGGCGTTCTCTTTTGTCAATCGCCTTTAATTGCGCCCACTTATGTTCGATGGGATTGAAATCTGGTGAATAAGGTGGTAAATATTCCAGAATATGGCCCGCATTTTTGATGGATTTTTGAATTGGAAAGTTGCGTTATCCATCACAAGAACGCAATTGGGAGGAAGTTTTGGGAGTAAATCTTGGGTGATCCAAGAGTAAAACACATTACTATTGATGGTTCCGGTAAAGAGCGTTACACATACCAATCAACGCTCCAATGGCGTTCACTCGCCCTTTAGCATTCCAATCTTGCTTGCCAACGCAACGCTTGCCAATCGGCGCGTAGCCATTGCGGCGTGGCATATCCACCGCGAATCCAGCCTCATCGACAAAAACTATGCTTCTCCCTTCTGCTTCATATACTTCCATTCGCTCTTGAAAGGCTGTTCTCTTCTCTTCATTTGCTTTTGGGTGTGATAGTGTTTTTTTCTTATAGCTGATTCTCATGCGTTTTAATGCTTGACCAATGCCGCTCCTACTCACCCCTAAACGTTTAGCTCGCTCGAATTGATAGGCGTCAGGGTGCATTTCAGCATCACGCGCCAGCGATTCCCTATTAATTTTCGTGGCGGGTTTGTCTCGAGTTAGTTTTGGCTCCAGGCGTGAACGCCAACGCGTCAAAGTGGCAATCCCAATTCCAAAGCGGCTTGCGATTTCTGCGTAGGTGAGCTGTTCTTGTTCTTGTATGGCGAGCACTTTGCGACGGAAATCAATTGAATATGTCATGGGTTTAATCACTTTATAATGGCTTTGCTATACAACAAATCTCGGCGGCACTCACCCACTGGGAAGTGACCCACGGCATCATTTCTCCTGATCACCCCACAACGAATCACGGGGTGCAAGTGGCCTCGGTGCAAACCTTGGCGCGGCGCATCGCCATCGATAAGGCTGGGCGCTATCGTTTCGATCTGGTGATTATCGACGAGGCCCATCACGCAGTAACGGATTCCATGTGGGGGAGAATTTTGGCACACAGTGCGAATGCGCATTGGTTGGGCGTGACAGCAACTCCGCTACGCCTCGATGGAAAAGGCCTGGGGAAGTTTTCCGGTGGAATGTTCGACCACTTGGTGGTGGGTCCTTCCGTTATGGACTTGATTGACGTGGGCTATCTGGCAAAACCGGTGGTATACGCGCCTCATGAAAAGCTAGACCTCTCGGGAGTGCGTACCCGTGGCGGCGATTACGTACCCGGCGAATTAGCCAAGGTGATGGACAAAACACCGCTGACGGGAAACGCTGTAGAACATTATCGGCGTCATTGTGACGGCGCTCCCGCGATTGCTTTTGCGGTCACGGTCGCGCACGCCGCGCATGTCGCTGACCAATTCAAGACGGCTGGTTATCAAGCCGCGATGCTTTCCGGGTCCACGCCCGACAAACTACGGGGGCGGCTAATCCGCGACCTCGGGCGCGGTGAACTCAATGTACTCACGTCGTGTGACACGGTTTCAGAGGGCACGGATATCCCGGTGGTAGCCGCCGCCATTCTGTTGCGCCCCACGGAATCGGTGGGCCTGGCAATGCAACAAATGGGGCGGTCACTGCGTATCTATCCAGGAAAAGATCGCGCCATCATTCTCGACCACGCTGGAAACACCCTAAAACACGGCCTCCCCACGCAAGAACGCGAGTGGTCGTTGTCCGGTGGACATCGGAAGTCAAAACAGGCTGTCTCGGAATCGCCAGTGAAACAATGTCCCGGATGCGGGCTAATGGTTGCCATTTCTGTAGCGAGTTGCCCAGAGTGTAAACACGGTTTCTTCGCCGCCACGCGGGAGTTTGTCGAGACCCCCGGAAAACTCGAAGAGATTGACGCGGTAGCGGTCGAGGCCGCACGACGCACCCGGCTACGCGAACAGGCAAAGGCGAATACCTACGAAGAATTGGTATCCCTGGGAGCGAGTCGTGGATATAAAAACCCAGCAGGATGGGCGAAACATTTGATCGAATCCAGGCAGAGAAACAGTTCCCAGCAAATAAGAGGCGCGCAATGATTAGCAGTCGTAGCATTAATGACCTTCACCCAGTCGTAAGGAAACTATGCCGTCAATTTGTTCAGAAATGCTCGGATAATGGAATCAGTATGATCATTACCTGCGCCTATCGTGACCATGCCGCACAGCTTGCGCTCTTCAATCAAGGGCGTACCACTCCCGGCAAGATAGTCACTAAGGCGCGCCCAGGGGAAAGTTTCCATAATTTCAAAGTAGCATTCGATTTCGTACCCAGCCTCAATGGTAAGCCTGTCTGGAATGATGTTGAGTTATTTAAGCGTTGCGGTGAGATTGCCGAATCCGTTGGAATGGGCAGGTCGATGGAAAACTTTTAGGGAGTTGGCGCATTGTCAATACACCGGTGGTTGGACCTTGCTTGATTTTCACAGATGGGCAACCCCTTCGGAGAAGAAACATTGATCAATCTTATCGCTCGGATAATCTTGAAAATCTTGTCGGATACTTGTGTTGCGGATCTGGTTATCAGGCTACTACGCCACGCGGCCGCCCAAACCAACAACAAAGTCGATGATGCCCTGGTCGAAGCAGTCGCCAAGGCATGGCTCGCGGAGATTCGCTAATGGCTATGACCAGTTTGAAGATGGATGACTCGCGTGATGACTACGAATATAAGCGTAATCAATACGGTTACGGCCTGGAACTTTCACTCTATCCCGAACAGTGCGCCAAGCTCGGAATTGACAAGCAACCTCACGCTGGGCAAGCGGTTACGGTTAAGGCTATTGGGGTAGTATCGAGTGCCGATGAATCTCTGGATGCAACCGCCGATGGTGGTAGCAATGTCTCGCTACGAATTCAGATTACCGATATCGAACTAAAGATGGACGGCCCCGCTAATGCCATAAAAGCCGCTGAAATGCTCTACGGTACTAATTAATCATTATATGAATATAAATGAGTCTTATAAGCATAAAAAACAGGAAGATTAGGCAGTTATCCGGAATTTCCGGATAACTGACTCCGGCTGCTGAAGGTCAGAATGGGCATGATGAATTTTGGTGGACGCATTACGCGGAGACTGTTGCTTACGAATTAAGGGAGATTGCGCAAGGATTAAACCCAACGTGTTTTAATAGTAAAATGTACCCCTATATTGAGAAAAAAGATGAACGAACTCCCCGTGCCTGAGGTAATTTATAATGATTTACTTACGGGGGTTCTTTGGTGGCTGGGTAGAGGTAATCAGTTTGAAAAAATTCTTAAGCGCGCAGACGGTGTAAATTTTGTTGTTGGGGAAATGATTGAAGATGGAGACCTTGAGCCTATTGGAATATCGAAAAATGGAGAAAAAGTTTGGTATCTGAATGGAGATTTTTTCTCAAGCACCGAAGAGAGCCCTTATGCAAAACGGTTACCAAGGGATGAGGTAACCATTACCTACCAAGTAAACGAAAAGTTAGCGGAGCGGCTACCAGTTTTGATGGCCTTCAAGGCGGTACAGGTCTCACCAAGCTCTTCGTGATTGCTGTCGATGATACGCATGATGAAGTATTTATATGCAGAATGCCGCCAAGATTCATCAGCATGAATGATTCTTCTACGCGATAGATATATTAGGAATGATGGCTGTATGAACTGCCCCGCCTCCACCAATTCGCGCAATACCTCCGAGTGGCGTTCCCGTGCGCCCCCCAATGCCGCGCCATGTACCGTTTTGCAGGCGCGGCAAAAGTCCGTGGGATTTCGATGCGAGGGTGTAGAAAATGCGCGCCCGTGTGCCGATGTCCAGGGGGCGAAATGACACTGGGCACGTTTTCCTCACGCGGCCTGGGCCACCAACTTGACCCCCAGGGCCGCGCAAACTCGGCTAACCGTGTCAAACCGCGGTTGCGCGCCTGGCCGCAATGCTTTGTACAAAGCCTCGCGGGTAATGCCGGATGCCTTGGCGATTTCGCTCATGCCACGAGCGCGGGCAATGGTGCCCAACGCATCGGCCAATGCCGCCGGATCGTTTTCCTCAAGCACAACGTTCAGGTATTCAGCAATCGCCTGTTCGTCGGGCAAATGCTCGGCCATGTCGAACTCCGGCAGGTCGGAAATCTTGATCTTCTCGGTCATAGCTTAATCTTCCAGGGTAGCGGCCAGCTTGATAGCCCTAGCAATATCGGTGGTCTGCGTGGATTTGTCGCCACCACCCAGCATCACGATCAGCACCGCACCACGCTGGACGTAGTACATGCGCCAGCCCGGCCCGAAATGTTCGCGCATCTCGAACACGCCCTCTCCGACCGGCTTTACATCGCCCAGAGCGCCATTTTTGGCCTTTTCCAGACGGCGAGCCAAGCGGCGGTGCGTCATGCCGTCCTTGAGATTGGACAGCCAGGCAGCGAATTCGGGGAGTTGGCGAATCGAGAACATGACGTTATTGTAGTCGAACGATTACATAAAATCCACCCCTTGACATCCCCGCGCCATCCGTGCCAGTCTCCCCCTGCCGCTCAACAAAAAGCGGTACGGGTTCGCAGCCCGGAATTACGATGGCGCACAGCCGCGCCCGACGCGGCTTTTTCGTGCGCGCTCGGTCTTGCTCCAGTTTTAGGGGCCGAGCGGGAGGGGGAAACCCCTGCCGGTTTCCATCGTTTCCGGTCTGCGAACCCGCTCGGTTCCACCATTCCTTTCGCAGGGGATGGTGGTACTCGCACCCTAACGATGGAGTACCTGTCATGAGCACCCTCGCCTCAGGCGCGCTCGCGCCCGTCCTCGCCATCGTCGATGGCACTGTTACTACCACTTCCCTGGATGTTGCTAAGTTTTTTGGCAAGCGGCACGACCATGTCATCCGCGACATCCGAAACATCATTTCTTCGATTCCTTCCGAGTGGCTCCCCAATTTTGGGGACAGCACCTATTTAGGTGAGGATAATATTCCTCAGCCTTGCTACCGCCTAACCCGCGACGCATTCACCTTGCTTGCCATGGGCTTCACCGGCAAGCGCGCGCTCATGTTCAAACTCGCCTACATCGCGGAGTTCAACCGGATGGATGCGGCACTGAATGGTAGGGCGCAGGCCGCGCCGCCCCTTCCCGCACCGCGTAAACCAGCGTTCTCCGTGGAATTCAGCGACGGAACCGCCTTTCACTTCGGCTCGGTACCGTGCCATGAATAACGGTCCCGCCCTCTTTCAGTGTGATTTAACCCACTCACGCATTGCCTCGTTGACTCGTGTTTGCCAACCAACGCCGGTAGCCTTTAACGCGGTGAGAACGTCTGGATCGAAACGGATAGTGGTTGGAACCTTCCTTGGGGCTTTTTGCGACCCGCGTCGTCTCCGTTCAGCCAGTTTGATGCGTAATTCCGGTAACGAACGGCTATCAATCGCGTTGTCCCAGTCTTCCGGGGTTGTGCGTGGATTATCGGTATCCTGGACTGGCTCATCGGGAGCGGCGGCCAACGCGGCCGCCATCTGTTCAGGGCTAAAGAAACTTTTTGAAGTAGCGTTCGGTTTCACGTTTGTCACCGTATCGGCAAGAAATCAGGTGTGGCCCAGTCTCACGATCCGTCCACACCAGTACCGCCACCCGGCCATTAAGCCAACACAAGCTCTTGAGTCGCTGTTCTCCATACGGCTCGCTGGTGTCCTCCTCGGTCAGCAGGGGCGCATCGAAAACGCATTCACAATCAGCCAAATCAATCTCGTGCTTCTTCAGGTTGGCTTGGCGTTTCGGAGGATCGTGGGTAATCATAAGCAAATTGTACAAACAATTTGCCGTAAAAACGATCTTTCCACCCCCTTGACATCCCCGCGCCATCCGTGCCAGTCTCCTCCTGCCGCTCAACAAAAAGCGGTCGGGGTTGAGAGCCCGGATGGCAAAGGCGCACAACATGCGCCATGACGCGGTTTTTTTGTGCGCACGCTCGGCATTCCTACGATTTCCGGGGCCGAGCGGGAGGGGGCAACCCCTGCCGGTCCCTTTGCTCCGGTCTCTCAACCCGCTCGGTTCCACCACCCTTTTGAGAGGGGGTGGTGGTACTCAAACCCCTAGCAAAGGAATATCGCAATGAATCCCCTCGCTCAAGGCGCGCCCGCGCTCGTCCCCGTTATTTTCCGCGATACCACACTTTTCCTCGTTGAACACGAAGGTCAGCCTTACGTCCCAATGCGTCCTGTTGTCGAAGGGATGGGGATGAGTTGGGCTGCGCAAACCGTCAAGCTAAATTCAAACAAAGAACGTTGGGGTGTTTCGATTATCGAAACCCCTTCTGAAGGTGGGCTTCAACAACACCTTTGCATTCTCCTCCGTAAGTTGCCGGGATGGATGGCGAACATCCACCCCAACAAGGTGGACCCGTCCATCCGCCCCAAAGTCATCGCCTATCAGAACGAGTGCGATGACGTGCTCTGGCGGCATTGGAGCGGGCAGCGCCAGGCGGAGCCGTCCATCCCCGCGCAGGCACCGGTGCTGCCTCGGGTGCGGGTGATGTTCACTATCGATAACGGCAAGGTGGTGGACACCTGTCAGTTCACTGGTGACCACTTCGTGCTGCGCGTGGACGAGCTCGCGGGCTTGGTGTCGGAGATTGGGCTGAATCACGTAGCGGACATCATACAGGCCTGCTCGCGACGCATGTTGATAGCGACGAATAGTGTCGTCCGGGGGTTGAAATGACCTCGGGAGCGGTGAGATGAGGCACGGGAACGCGATGTCCGACCAAAAAAACACACCTCTGGGTACCCAACCGCGTGCCTTGCGGGCGGCGTTAATCTACGCCTCATGGGGTTGGCATGTGCTCCCCATTCACGCGCTTCGCGAGGGTAAGTGCTCGTGCGGATTGGAGAAATGTACCTCTCCCGGCAAGCACCCGCTGACCCGTAATGGTGTTCTGTCGGCCACCTTGGACCGAAAAATTATCGAGCAGTGGTATCGCCAATGGCCCTGGGCCAACCTGGCTATCGCTACTGGGCGGTGCTCTAGTTTGTTTGTTTTGGATATCGACCCCCGGCATAGCGGCGACGACTCCCTCTCCGACTTGATCAGTCGGCACCAGGGCGGGCTCCCGCATACCGTGGAATGCCTCACAGGAGGAGGCGGGAACCACCTGTATTTCAGTTATCCAGCAACTGGTGAGGTGATAAGGAATTCGGCTGGAAAAGTTGGGCCAGGCATCGACGTGCGGGGCGATGGGGGCTATGTGTTAGCTCCCCCGTCATGTCATGCCTCTGGGCGCAATTATGAATGGGAGGTTTCCTCCATTCCGGATCCGCATGCTGGTAATGCCAATGCCCGGGAGGGCGGGATCTGGTTGGCGGGTGCCCCTGGCTGGTTACTCCAGACCATGGGGACGTCACCCGTCGGTACCACGGATGCCCCGAGGCGATCATCGCGATCCACGGGGACGTCATCTGTGAAGGGGAATGCGTCATCTGCGGATAGGGATCGCGCGCATCACGAGTCTGGCACCGTCTCGGAAGGCGGCCGTAATAACCATTTGACCAGCCTCGCTGGTTCGATGCGTCGGCGTGGAATGACTGAACAGGCAATACTCGCGGCCCTCCGCGAGGAGAACACCCTACGTTGCCTGCCGCCTCTCGATGAACGAGAGGTCGCGGTAATCGCTGAGAGTGTTGGGAAGTATGCACCTTCTGCAGGGGTGTATACGACTTCCGCATCTGTATCGGCTGAGCCTAGTCCCATAGCCAACATCGAGGCAGCCCGTAGTCGTAAGGAGTTTGAAAAGAGAATTGAAGACGCTGATGACTTTGATGTACTGACCCACATACTTGCCCAACAGGTCTCCTCCTCGGAGGTCCTCTCTTCGGCAGCTAAGAAGTTTCTGCTCAAGGCCATCGCCAAGAAAGCTGGCGTATCCCTCGACACCCTCACTGGAGGAAAAGGAAACCCCCCCAGTGAAAACTCCACCATGGGTGGTTTCGGCGAGGACCCCAAGGACTTTGTCAAGGAACTCAACGAGAAACACGCGATAGTCACCGTGGGCGGAAAGGTTCTGGTCATGAACCGCGAGTTTGATCCCGCCCTCAATCGGCCGATGATCACCTATTCGGGGCCAGATGGATTTAAGTTGCGCTACCTCAACCGTCGGTCCGCGCAGACCGGGAAGGATATTGGTGGCGATTGGTTGGAATCACCAGGCCGCCAGGAGTATGAAGGCGTGGTGTTCTCTCCCGGTATTGATGTCCCCGGCTATTACAATCTGTTCCGGGGGTGGGGCGTCCAACCAGGCCCGGGCAGTTGCGCCAAATGGCTGGCCTTCGTTTGGGAGGTCATTTGCTCACAGAATGAAGTCCTGTATCGCTATGTGATGGCGTGGACGGCACACATTTTCCAGTATCCGATGATTCTCCCTGAAACGGCTATTGTTTTACGGGGCGACGAGGGGATTGGTAAGAACAAGTTCGTCGAGGCAATCGGTTTCTTGGTGGGGGGTCACTATATACAAGTCGGTAGTATGAAATTGATCACTGGCCAGTTTAGTGAGCATCTGCGCGACGTTTTGTTGGTGTTTGCCAACGAAGCGGTTTGGGGGGGCGACCGGCAGGCCGAAGGTGTGTTGAAGATGATGATATCCGACAGCATCGGTGTTGTGGAGAAAAAAGGCGTGGATGCCGCGCCCACCCGCAACCTCAAGCGCGTGATATGCGCCTCCAATCGCACCTGGGTTGTCCCGCGCGGGATGCGCGACCGGCGTATGGTCGTCATCGATGTCCCCGACATTCGCAAAGAAGACCATGCCTATTTCGCCGCCATTCAGAAGGAACTAGAGGAAGAGAACGGCTACGCGGCACTGCTTCAGTATTTCCTAGATTACCCACTCGATGGATGGCATCCACGGGCCATCCCTGATGTGCTTAAAGAAACCGGTTGGGACATGAAGCTGGAAACCGCCGATTCTCACGTCAAGTGGTGGATGGAGCGGTTGAGTCTCGGGATTGTTCTCCACCAGGCGGAAATCTGGTCAGTAGTCCTCAGTAAGAAAGCGGTTTATGCGGACTACACCATCTGGTGTAAGGCGCACGGGATCAACTACCCCACCAATTTGGAGATGTTTTCAAAATCGATGTTGGAGTGGAGCGCCACGATTACCCGCCCACGCGACACGGAAAATGGCGGTCAGCAGGTGCCAAGCTGGAAGTTTCCCCCTTTGGATGAGGCTCGTGCGCGGATGAGTTCATTAATGGGTATTCCTGCGAATTACTGGGAATAGGGTTGAGATGGGCAAGTTAGGTAGGTACGTTTAAAAAAAGGTGTATCCCATCTCAGTAAAACGCCTTATCAGCCAATAAGTTGGAGGCGTTGAGCTGGGTGAGTTGGGTGAGATTGGCTAAAAAATCGCTGGCGGAGAATTACGCCTGTCCCTAGCGCGGGACGCCTAGGGACACACACGATTCTCTGCTAATTAACCATTTTATAGTCATCTCACTCAACTCACTCAACTCAACCTATATCTGGTGCGGCTTTCAAAGGAACTGATACGTTAACTCAAAAGCTAGCCAAGCCAACTTGCCCATCTCAGACATGCGCTAACAGGGGTTATATGCACGAACATGTGAGTAAATGCGGGAAAATCCCGTATTAAGAACCAGCCGGGCGCGTGCTGATAGGGCCGGGAGAGTGCTGGTAGAAAAGGGGTTTGTGCTGGTAGAAAAGGGGTTTGTGCTGGTAGAAAAGGGGTTTGTGCTGGTAGACGTATTATTTTCTTTTGTGTGGGTTTGTTTTTGGGGGGCTTATGTTCGAACAGGCAAGTAGATACAACCTTCGCGGTAATCGAGTCGGTGAGGGGCACCCTCGTTCCAAACTGACCACTAGCGACGTGTCACAGGTGCGGGAGCTGCACCTCCTGGGTGCTACCTACCAGGAAATCTCCGTGCGGTTTGGGGTGCATCACAAGCATGTCGCGCGGATTTGTCGGTTTGAGTCTCGACCAGAAGAGTAGTTGGGTCTCCGGGATTTTGTCCCCAATTGGGGACTCAGCAAGAGATAGAAGTACAGGCGATTGATTTCTGATTTCTGATTCAGGGGGAATCAGAATAGTAATCGGTCGGAATCATTGGGCAATCAGAGGAAGGAGGAGGAATCATGGCGCGTGGGGGGTATCGGCCTGGCGCAGGTAGAAAGAAGGGTACCAAGTCGGTCAAAACGCTGGAAAGGATTTCTGTGGTAGTACAGGCGGCGGAAGAGGGGGTAACTCCCCTCGTGGTTATCCTGGAGGCCATGCACGCTGCTCGGAAAGGGAAGGACTTGGAATCAGCGGCAAAGTATGCGGTTATGGCCGCGCCGTATGTCCACCCGCGGCTGGCGGCGGTTGCGGTTGCAACTGATGGTGGCGGACTGGTCAATCTCTCGGACCGTGAAATGGACGAGCTCGGGGCCAGACAACTGGCGCTCGTAGAACAGAGCAAGCAATTAGGTTTTTTTGATGATAACAGCACAAGACCTGCAGAGAATTTTGCCCATGCTTTCTCCGAAAGAGCAGAAAGAGTTTCGTGATTACGTAAAGCGGCTATTCTGGGTTCCACTGGAAGGTCCGCAAACCCTGGCTTACTTGAGCAAGGCTGATATCATCGGCTATGGCGGTGCGGCTGGGGGTGGTAAAACGGACCTCATTATCGGCATGGCGATCACCAGTCATAAACAAGTGCTCGTCATTCGGCGCGAGAAGGCGCAAAACGAGGGCATCGTCCAGCGTGTTGCAAAAATCATTGGAAGCAATCGTGGGTTCAACGGACAGAAATCTGCGTGGAATATACCGGTTCGCAACTGCCCGCTGATTGAGTTCGGGGGGCTCGACCGCCCGGGCGATGAACGCCGTTGGCAGGGGCGTCCCCACGACATGATCGCGTTCGACGAAGTTACCGAAATGCGTGAAGACCAAGTCCGGTTCATCATGGGCTGGACGCGCAGTGAGGAGGAAAAGCGACGCCAGCGGGTGGTGATGACCTTCAACCCACCGACCACCGTAGAAGGACGGTGGGTCATCAAGTTCTTCGCGCCGTGGCTCGACAAGAAACATCCTCGGCCCGCGGTCCCCGGTGAGCTCAGATGGTTCACCACGATTGGCAGTAACCACGACTGCGAAATTCCTGACGCACGTCCATTCGTCCTCTCGGGGGAGGAGCGGGTTTATGAATTCGACCCAAAAGACTATCCCCCCGAAAAGATTATCAAACCGAAGAGTCGTACCTTCATCCCTGCGCGAGTTACCGATAACTCCTACTACATGAAGAGTGGGTATATCTCGCAACTGCAATCTCTCCCCGAACCTTTACGCTCCCAAATGCTCTACGGTGACTTCTCTGCGGGAATAACTGACTCGCGGTGGCAAGTAATACCAACCGCCTGGGTCGAGGCCGCTCAAGCGCGCTGGAAACGCCCCGACCGACTCTTACCGATGGATTCGATGGGCGTCGATGTGGCACGCGGGGGAAAAGATTTAACGGTCATCGCGCGACGCCATGGGATGTGGTTCGATGTCCCGTTGTCCTATCCAGGTCGAGACACCCCGGACGGGCCAGGAGTTCTTGGCTACGTGATGACGGCGCTCCGCGACCAGGCGGTCATCCATATTGATGTCATTGGGGTTGGGTCATCGCCCTACGATTTCATCTCTCAAGCCAACCAACAGGTCATTGGCGTCAACGTAAGTGAAAGGGCGCTAGGTGTAGACAAATCCGGGCGTCTCACCTTCAAGAACCAGCGTTCGGAACTCTGGTGGCGAATGCGCGAAGCCTTGGACCCCGCGCACAATTCAGGAGTCGCCCTTCCGCCAGACCCGCGCTTGCTTGCTGACCTATGCGCCCCCACTTGGAAAATGGAGGGGGCATCCATTCAAGTGGCCAGTCGTGAGGATATTGTGAAGAAGACCGGTCGCTCACCAGACTTCGGAAGTGCCTACATCTTGGCGTTAATGGATACCCCAAAGCGTGGGTTGTTCCAGCAATTCGGGGGTGGCGGCCAGCAGAGAATAGACTACGACCCCTACTCTTACGGCCACGCCAATCAACGTAGATATGGGTAGCACACCCATCACAAAAGGGAGCATTGAGGGAACATTGAAGGAGCATTGATACTTTCCTGCCTGCCTTATAATCGCTATGAACTGGTCCAACCATTGGATTCATAGCGATGTCCTTGCCAGCCTGCATTACCACTACCCCGCGCTACCAAATCCGCGAATCTACTGTGGACGAGATTGCTCGTGCTGAAAATCTGCTCAGAGAATATTTCGAGGAGAGCATCAGTGATGAGGCCCTGAGAAGTGCTGGCATTAATCCCGACTTAGACCGGTATCATGCGCTGGAGAACAGTGGGGAATTGTTCGCGCTCGCGGCTCATCACAACGATGGCATCGTTGGATATTCCATTAATATCGTCATTCCACATCATCGCAGTTCTAGTCTGATAGTCTCCGTCAACGACCTGATATTTGTTTCCAAGCGACATCGGAATGGGGGTCCTGGTCTGGCACTTATCCGGGCCACGGAAAAGATGGCCAAGAATCGTGGAGCGATGACGATTATGTGGTGTGCAAAACCCACAAGCCCAATTATCCCTATTCTGGAGAGCATGAAATATGGCATGGGTGATATGATTTTCAGTAAGGTGATATGAAATGGGAACATTTGCGACACCAATAATGGCGGCGGCCCTGGCAGGTTCTACATACGTAGCTTACCAAGGCAACCAGCAAGCAAAGTCTTCTGCTCAACAGGCCCAGCAAAATGCGCAAAGACAAGCCTTACTTGCCGAACAGGACATGAATCGGGCCAACCAGAAGAAACCAAACTATAACGCCTTGCTCTCGGCAGCTCTGCAAGCTGGGAAAGCTGGCCAATCGGGAACGATGCTTACGGGGCCACAGGGGGTAGACCCTGGGTCGTTAACGCTTGGCAAAAATACGCTTCTGGGGCAATAGCCGATGGACGCCAACGAACATAAGAGACTGCATCAGCGCCTGGCCAGATTAAAGAATGAGCGGTCTAGTTGGGATTCTCATTGGAAAGAACTCAGTGATTTGATTCTCCCCCGGTCGGGCAGATTCTTTGCGGATGACCGTGACAGAGGAGAGAAGCGACACAACAACATCTACGATTCCACGGCAACGCGGGCAGTGCGTGTCCTGGCTGCGGGGATGATGTCAGGGATGACCTCACCGGCGCGGCCCTGGTTTAAGTTGGGCACGGTAGATCAAGGGCTACAAAAGTTTGGACCAGTGAAACTATGGCTGGATGATGTAACAAGAATCATGCTCGCCATCTTCCAGCGTTCTAATACCTATCGAACACTGCATTCGATGTACGAAGAGCTGGCGGTATTTGGTACATCCGCCTCGTTGATAGCCAGTGATTACGAAAATGTGATTCACCATTTTCCCTTGACGATTGGCTCCTATTGTATTGCCACCAATTACAAGGGAGAGGTAACCACCGTATATCGAGAATTTCAGAAGACGGTCTATGAAATTATTGAAGAATTTGGAATCGACCAGGTAAGTGCCACGGTGAAGGGTCTCTACGACCGAGGCAGTTATGACGAATGGGTAACCATCATTCATGCCATTGAACCACGCGCTGTCCGTGACCCATCGAAGCTAGATGATAAGAGCATGGCGTGGCGTTCGATATTCTTTGAGGTAGGCGCGCCCCCTGACAAATATCTACGGGAATCTGGCTTTAAACGGTTTCCGGTCCTCTGCCCGCGTTGGTCGGTGTCAGGTGAGGATATTTACGGGTCATGCCCTGGGATGGAAGCGTTGGGAGACATTCGGCAATTACAGGCACAACAGATTGCTAAGGGTAAGATAATTGCCCTTCAAGCCGACCCGCCCATTCAGTTACCCACCTCCGCGAAACATGGAAGTATTAATCTGCTTCCCGGTGGGATTAGTTTTATTGATTCTCCCGGTCAGGGACCTACTGCACGTAATGTTATTGATTCGCGGGCAGATTTAAACCACCTAGTCCTGGACATTCAGGAAACGCAACGCCGCGTTGAGAGTATGTTCTACGTGGATGTGTTCCTGATGATATCTGGTCAGGTGATTAACAACATGACCGCCACCGAGGTGGCCGAACGTCACGAAGAAAAATTGTTGTTGCTGGGTCCAGTGTTAGAGCGGTTACAAAACGAATTGCTGAATCCCCTGATTGAAATCACTTTTGATAAAATCATGGAGGCGGGTATTGCTCCACCGATTCCGCAGGAATTGCGCGGGACTGGCTTAAATATTGAACTGGTAAGCATGATTTCCCAGGCACAACGAGCCGTAGGAAGCAATAGTATTTTCAGGCTGTTATCGGTAGTCGAGGGAGCAGCAAGAATAGATAACGGTGTCGTAGATAAGATTAATTTCGACAGGTTGATTGATGTATACGCTGAGGATTCCGGCATTCCTCCTGCGCTCATTGAGTCTGATGAGAATGTCCAACTCAAACGACAACAACGTGCCCAGGCACAGCAGGCCGCCAATCAGGCCGCCATCACCAATCAGGGTGCGGATACCGTGCAGAAACTAGCGGCGGCTAAAACAGTAGAACCCAACGCACTCAGCAATATTATTGGTTCGTTATCTGGGGGTAGGCAATGAGCAAAAACCAGGGTGATAGTTATTCTGAGAAAGAAGATTTAGTAGCAGTGATGAGCGACAAATCCGGTAGGCGGTTTGTCTGTCGGTTACTGGAGGAGACCGGTATCTGGCGACTGTCGTTTTCCCCGGACCCTTTGGTGATGGCGTTTAACGAAGGGGGAAGAAACATAGGTCTGCGTTTGCTTTCCGATTTACAAGAACACTGTCCAGGCTCGTATCAAAAAATGATTGAGGAGGTTAATACCAATGGCTGATTCACCAGCCACGCCGGCCGCGCCAGCGGCATCATCCGCCCCGGTAGCGTCCAACAGTTCGTTGTTGGGTTCTGCTCCAACCCCGGCTCCAGCCGCTTCGGTAACTCCGGCAGCGTCCAGCAGCTCGTTGTTGGGTTCCGCGCCAACCCCGGAAACGCCAGCAACGCCACCAGCGGAACCAGCCCCTGGCGCGGTGCCTGAGAAGTACGAGTTAAAGTCTCCCGAGGACAACCCTTATGACCCTGAGGTGTTGGGGGCGTTCTCCGAGGTATCCAAGGATTTGAAGCTGAGTCAGGACTCTGCCCAGAAAATATTGGACAAGGTTGCCCCGGTGATTAAGAACCGGCAGATGGAGATGTTATCCACGGCAATCCAGGAATGGGGCGATACCTCCAAGGCAGATAAAGAATTCGGTGGAGAGCGGTTTGATGCGAATCTGGCCATTGCTCAAAAGGGCATAGCTAAGTTTGGCACCCCGGCATTGATTTCCCTGCTGAATCAAACCGGTCTCGGAAACCATCCCGAGGTAATCCGTGCTTTTTATCGTGCGGGTAAATCCATCAGTGAGGATACCCCGGTTGCTGGAAAAGCATCACCCAAAAAAGGCAAGACCATTGCCGAACGTCTCTATACAGGTAATTAGTAGAGGAGCCATTCAATGGCTGCATTATCCAATAACGACTTAACCCTGGCCGATTGGGCGCAACGTATCGACCCACAAGGCAAGACTCCGGTAGTTGCAGAGCTACTATCTCAGACGAATGAAGTTCTTGACGACGCCGTTTTCATTGTGGGGAATCTGCCTACGGGTCATCGGTCGATGATCCGGATAGGACTACCTGAGGTCTACTGGCGGAAGTTAAACAGCGGTGTCCCAACCTCGAAAAGTACCACGGTTGCGGTAACCGAAACTGTTGGAATGCTGGAGGCGTATTCACGCACCGATAAGGATATTGCTGAACTTGGTGAGAATGTAAATGGTTTCCGGCTTTCCGAGGACAAAGCATTTCTTGAAGCCATGAATCAGGCGCAGGCAAGGGCATTGTTTTATGGTGATCCGGGTGTTGACCCCAACCAGTATCTCGGTCTGTCTCATCGTTACAGTTCCAGTACTGCGGGGAATGCACAGAATATTATTGATGGCGGTAGTGACACGGAAGGTGTGAATACCTCAATCTATGTGGTGGTCTGGGGAGAAAATTCGATTCACTGTATTTTTCCTAAGGGTAGTAAGGCAGGACTTTCTCATAGGGATTTGAATGAGCAAGTCGTATATGACGAAAATGGGAACCCCTATCAGGCATACCTTACTCACTATCAATGGAAGAGCGGTTTGGTTGTGAAAGATTGGCGCTACGCGGTACGTATTTGCAACATCAACACCAACCTATTGCTAACCAATGGCACTGGGCACGCTGATATCATCAAACTACTGAGTCGGTCCCTGGACCGAATCCCAAATTTCAATATGGGCCGCGCCGCGATCTACATGAACCGAACCATCCATTCGATGTTGCGCCTCCAGGCATTAGAGAAGGTAACGCCGGGTGGTTTGGGCATCGAGAAGGGGTTGAACCAATTTGGTACTCCGCAAGCGTGGACCACCTTCGGTGGGATACCGTTGCGGCGCGTAGACCAAATCTCGAACACGGAAAGTCTGGTAGCTTTTTAAATCAGGTCGTGACTAAATCATCTAGGAAATCGCAATGATACAAGATGCCATAACTACACTTTCTAGTGGACAGCAGGTACTAAAAACTGCTGTTTCTACAAAATCTCTGCCGCTCAATGTGGCGATGGATATGGGGAGTGGTACCGATTTAAATGTCATGATTACCGTGGACCAGAATTTCACCGTTAACACGAACACCGAGAACGTGTCCTTGGTGGATTGCTGGATGGTTCCCCAGATCGTAATCGCTAGCAATGCGGGACTCGTTAGCCCAAAGGTTATTTCTCAGGGCTATCCGGTTCGTATCAGTACTCTCAAGGTTGGGATGAATCCAATCTTCGTGAAGCTGGGAACTTTTAACCAGAAGACAACGCAGACTTACCTCGGAATGCGCTACAAGATTTATTCCGAGGGAGGTGGGCCGCTCTTTAATAAACCAAACGCGGCCGATATTGCGTATTTCGTGGGAGCAGGAATTACTGCGGGGACTATTTCCGGGGGGACCTACAATGGTAAAGCCATTACCGCCGGAAAGATTACCAACGGTGTGCTGTCGGGGCTTGCCTGGCCAACGGGTGGGGAAGGGAATACGACATTTCATAGCCCAATTACAGGCGCGGGGCTAACCCACGGCGAGATTTCCGATGCGGTAATCACAGGGATATCCGGTACTAAGGAGCTGACGGGCATGTCTATTACTGGTGTTAGCTTCACATTCGCTTTGACGGTTCCCGGTGAATATTCCGTTCCGCTGAACCTGACTGCGGGGAAACTGTCGGCGGCGATAGTGCTGGATAATATCTCTCCGTATATGTACTACCGGTCTGGGTTTGAAGTTCTATAGGGCGTCGGCCGGGTATGTGGTATGGGTGGGAGGGTCCATGGCTACGGTAGTAGATATTTGCAATCTGGCGCTCGGTAATTTAGGTAGCGCGAGTATTGAGAGCGTTGATGATGGCTCTATCGAGGCCAAATATTGTTCACGGTACTACCCCGTAGCGCGTGATGCCCTGTTGGAGATGCACAATTGGAGTTTTGTCAATCGTGCATCTCCAACACCACCCGCTGTAACAGAGTTTTCCAGTATTTTTGTGGTAACGCTTTCTTGGTATCTGGCGAGTCAGTTGGCGGGTCAATTAATTAAGGGAAAGGAGGGGGTAGCCAGCGCAAATAAATGTTTGGAACAGGTGGTTGCGCATATCGAACTGGATAGAATGCCGCGTATTGAAATGACCCGAATATCGGGAATGGTCGATTACAATCCATGGAAAAGGGGCTAGCCCATGGCGATTCGCACTCTACAATATTCATTCGCTGGCGGCGAGTTGACCAATGAGTTTTTCGGGCGCATTGATGATGCAAAATACCGGTCCGGCCTAGCCAGATGTCGTAATTTTATAGTGAAACCGCATGGTCCTGTCGAGAACCGTGCGGGATTCGCTTTTGTGCGCGAGGGGAAATACTCGGATAAGAATTTTAGGTTAATCCCCTTTACCTACTTAACCACGCAAACGATGATCATCGAGATGGGTGAGGGATATTTCCGTTTTCACACGGAAGGTAAAACATTGCTCTATGGTGGCGCACCCTACGAGATTACCAATCCCTACCTAGAATCAGAACTCCCTGATATTCGTTACGTCCAATCTGCGGATGTGTTGACCCTGGTTCATTGGAACCAGGCACCGCGTGAACTCCGTAGATACGGTGCCAAAGACTGGCGTCTTTCTGTAATCTCTTTTATTCCTACGATTACCCCACCGGTTACTTTATCCCTTCAAGTTTCCCACGATGATGTTAACGATTACGAATATTCTTATGGGGTGACGGCGATTACCAAGAATAGACTGGGAGAGTCAGAGTTAAGTACCCCAGTAAAACATAAGAACAATCTGTTTGCCACCGGGCATTGGAATAAAATAAGTTGGGATGCGGTAACAGGGGCAGGGTACTACCGGGTCTATAAACTGCAATCAGGGGTGTATGGGTATATTGGGGAAACTGCCGACCTGGAATTGGTAGATGATAATATTTCCGCCGATATCGGAATTACCCCGCCCCTCTACGATAAGACATTTACGTATGGCGGGATAAGTTCCGTTGCGGTAGTGAATGGAGGTCACGACTATGGCTTGGCCGGTAATGGCATCCTAGCCGTGGATGTACTTAGCTACGGATCTTACATTGGATTAGATATTGCAGGGACAAGCGATAATGATTACAGCATTGTAATAACTGATGATGGTGATGGGGATGGCGCATCACTCGGAATAAATTGGCAACTTGATGAATCAGGAAACCGCATCGGTTATTCAATTACTGTTGTAGACCAGGGGGCCTCATACCACACACCGACGATAACTCTGCGGTTGAATGGGGTGGATATTAATAGCGATTTCTCGGTACATCTTAGAGAAGAATCGACTAATCCAACGTTGAAAGTGGTTGACAGCACCGGTAGCGGCGCTGAACTATCCACCATCGTAGAAAACGGGGTAATCGTCGGTGTGAATGTTATTAACCCAGGGATTGGTTATACGGAACCGACGGTGGAGATTGATGATGACATGGGCGGGGATGGGGCAATCTTCGAGGTAGAGGAATTGGTTGAGGTTTGCCACCCGGGGGCGGTTTCCTATTTTGAGCAGCGGCGGTGTTTTGCAGGAGCGCGTAACTTTCCTCAAAATATCTGGATGACCAAGAGCGGTACCGAATCGAATATGAGCTATTCGCTACCAGTGCGCGATGATGATCGCATCTCATTTCGGGTAGCGGCTCGTGAGGCGAATACGATTCTTCATATTGTGCCGCTCGGGCAGCTTGTTTTATTGACGGCGGCGGCGGAGTGGCTAGTTACCTCTGTAAATTCGGATGCCATCACCCCTACGAGTATTAGTGTACGTCCTCAATCGTATGTGGGGGCCTCTAATGTGCAGCCGGTGATTGTCAATAACAGTCTCATTTATGGCGCAGCTCGTGGTGGGCATGTCCGTGAAATGGCCTATTCGTGGCAGGCGGGCGGGTTCATTACTGGCGACCTATCGCTCCGTGCCCCACATTTATTCGATGGGTACACTATCCGTGACCTTGCCTATGCCAAGGCCCCGCAACCGCTTATCTGGATGGTGAGAAGTGATGGGAAATTGCTGGGGTTGACCTATATACCGGAACAACAAGTAGGCGCATGGCATCAGCACGATACCGTTGGGGGTAGTTTCGAGTCCTGCGCGGTAGTGGCTGAGGGAGACGATGACATTCTTTACGTGGTCGTGAAACGCACGATCAACGGGCAGGTAAAGCGTTATATCGAACGCCTGGTTCCTAGAAGATTCGATGCGCAGAGGCAAGCGTTCTTTGTGGATTGTGGGGCCACGTATTCGGGGGCTCCTGCCACCATCATCAGTGGCCTGGATCATTTAGAAGGCAAGACGGTCAGTATTCTCGCTGATGGTCTGGTTCATCCCCATCGAACAGTTCATAACGGCAGGATCACCCTGCAATCTTCCGCAAGCAAGGTTCAGGTAGGTCTCCCCATTACCTCGGAACTCCAAACGCTCCCGGTCGCGGTGCAATTGGATGGAAGCCTCGGCCAGGGGCATACCAAGAACGTTAACAAGGCGTGGCTACGGGTGTACCGGTCGGGGGGAATTGCCATTGGACCCGATACCGAGCATTTGACCGAGGCAAAATGGCGCTCCACATCGCTCGAAAGCGAGGAAATCCAGGTCAGTTTGCCGCCCTCTTGGGGGAATAGCGGTCAGATTTTTGTGCGACAAACGGACCCACTCCCACTCACTATCTTGAATCTCACCCTTGAAGTAGCCGTGGGTGGGTAATGTTGGAAGGATTTAATCATGATTGTTATTAATAATTCTGGAGCGGCTTTTGCGAATGACGGATCGGTGGGGGCCTTGGGAGGTGCCGCTGGTTTGGGGTCGCTGGGCATGTTGGGGCTTATTGGCGGGGGGATTACCTCGGCCATTGGCAGCTACTTCACAGCGGATTCACAAAAGACACTGCTGGATTCCCAAGCGGCAATTGCCGAGGTCAATGCCCGCATCGCTGAATTGGGCGCGCAATCGGCCTTATACCAGGGCCAGCAGCAGGTCGCAGAACTCACTTTGAAGGCGGGAAAACTCAAGAGTAGCCAGCGGGTGGCGATGGCGGCCAATGGTATCGACCTTGGCGTAGGTAGTGCGGCTGAGGTCCAGGCATCGACCGACCTCATGAAGGAAATCGACAAGAATACCCTGGAGCAAAACGCAGTTCGGGCCGCGTGGGGATATCGTACCCAGGGCGTCAATTACCGTAATGATGCCCTGATGAAACGTGCTGGTGCTGATTCCATCAATCCTTTGGTATCGGCGACCAGTTCGTTGCTGGGGAGTACGGGGAATGTGGCAAGTTCTTGGTACGTACTGAATAGAATGGGGGCGCTGGATGGCTCCATGGTTTCACGGGGAGGATAGGCAAAATGGCTATGCGTGTCCCGACCTACGATAGTTTCCAGGCTACACCAAGTGTTCTCCCTCAGGAGAAAATGACCGCGCCAGATATGGTAGACAGCGGTCAGGCTGCCACAAAAATGGGGACCGCTCTGGAATCGGCGGGGCAAGGGATGGGAAGGATTGCCCTAGATATGCAGCATCAGGCCAATCAGGTATTGGTCACCTATGGCCTCAACCAGGCGCGCCAGAAATACCTGGACCTGAAGTTTGACAAGAACGAAGGTTTTCTGGCGAAGTCAGAATTGGACGCCCTAAAACGACCGAGTGGGATGCCGCTGGATGAGGAGTATACCAATAAATTTCGGGAGGCAATCGGCGGTATCTCCAGCCAGTTGGGCAATGATGAGCAGCGTAGAATCTTCAACGAACATGCGGACGCCCTCCTCGGCCACTTCCAAAGCGAAGTGGGGCAACATATGTTCAATGAGCACAACAAATTCAGCCTGTCCGTAAATAATGGTGCGGTCAAGTTGGGGGCTGACGCGGCGCTACTCCATTGGAACGACTCCAACGCAGTGGACTCAGAAATCAAAATAATCGAGGCATCGGTAAATGAGGTCGGACGGATTAACGGAACATCCGCCAATGAGGTATCCGCGAATACGAAAGCCATCACTAGCGGCATTCGTCTGGGAGTCATCAAGGCCGCACTCCAGAATAATAAACCAGGTTACGCTGAGGAGTACCTGACAAAGTACGCCTCGCAAATGAATGCGGAGGATGTACTGGCGGTGCGGGGGCATATCACGAAGGAGCGAGATTCCCAGGTCAGTATGTTGGCAGCAAGAGACACCATGGGTCAGTTTCAGAACCGCATCCACCCAACGGATAATGATCGCGCATTTAATATAGCCATTGGCCAGGAATCGGGGGGTAGACAATTCGCAGCCAATGGTCAACCTCTCACCAGCAGTAAAGGCGCGCTGGGTATCGCGCAAGTAATGCCTAGTACTGGTCCAGAAGCGGCAAAACTAGCCGGGGTGGAATGGGATGAACAAAGATTTCGGACGGATGAGAAATATAATCTTGCCTTGGGTAAGGCATACTTCAACCATCAATTAGTAACCCATGGCGGTAGATTAGAAGAGGCCTACGCGGCTTATAACGCTGGAGCCGGTCGTGTGAGTGATGCAAAAAACCAGGCATGGCTAAAAGGGAATGAAGATAAATGGCTGGATTTTATGCCAGAGGAGACCAGAAACTATGTCACGAAAAATATGAAGGTGTACAATCTTGGGCAAGGTACTCCTCCCCGCCCAACGTTTCAGGAAGTAGACGCTGCGTTGCGGGATGACCCCCGATTGGCAGATAACCCAGCACGCTACAAACAGGCACGAATGGAAGCGGAAACCCTCTTTAATGAGCAAAGCCAGGCCATCAAACAGCGCGAAGAGGAATCGGTAGCTACTGCCATGCGTGGCCTCATTCAGAATGGGGGGCACTATTCGGAACTTCCTGTAGACATCCGCTCTACCATTCCCCCCCGCGAGGTGGCCGGTGTGATGGGATTTGCGCAGAGGGTCGCCCGAGGAGATGACTCTACGAGTCCTGCGGTTTACAACAAGTTAACGAGCCATCCTGAAGAGTTGGCGAAGATGACGGATAATCAATTTCTCATTTTACAGGGAGACCTTTCAGAGAATGATTTCAAACATTTTAGCCAGGTTCGTGCCGGTCTCATGGGTAACGGGAGCAATGGGATTGGTGACCTTAACTCCACGGCTATCAAGCAGCATCTCGATATACGGCTTCGTCTCTTGGGTATCGACCCAACCCCGAAAGAGACCGCCACGGCTGAAACAGCGCGGCTAGGCGGAATTCGCAAATTCGTGAACGATTATTTCACCGCTGCCCAAAAGGAAGAAGGCAAGAAATTCAATGATGCCGAGGTTGAAAAACGGTTGGATGGATTATTCGCAAAACAGGTGGTGGTGGAAAACTTGTTTAGTAGTCCCTCGGTGCCAATGTTATCGATGAAGATTGGTGATATCCGACATCTTGATAAGAGTAAAATTATCGCAGAGTATAATCGACGGGGCATCAGCAAACCGACGGATACACAAATTATGGATTCCTATTGGAGATTGAGGGTACGTTAATGAATAGAGATTTCTCAGACGATGATTATGCTGCGGCGGTAGAGGAAAGCCTGCAACCTCAATTGTCAGCGCAATCACGACCGACTTCATTGGTGAGAGAGAATAGAGAATTTTCAGACGATGACTATGCAGCGGCAGTAGTAGAAAGCCTGCAACCCCAGTCTCCAAAACCAGTAACGCCTTCCTTGGCGCAATCGGCACGTGCGGGATTTGTCCAAGCGGTGGGTACTAATCCTGATGCCTATGCCGAAGCACAGCGTGTTGCCAAACGGGTGGGGGTTCCGGTAACTACTGCGGTTTCCATGCCGAGTGAAATCAATCTCCAGGACAGGGTACGAAGTGTTGACTTCGATACCCTTGCGCATATGTCTCCTGCTACGGCGGCATTGTTTTCCGACCTAGAAAAGGCCAAGGTGGCCCATGACGATATCAACAATCTAAGTACCATTGAATCCAAATTGCGCGCAACCGGTCCCAAGGAAGGAGGCGTGATGGATAATTTGTGGCATTTTGCGCAATCCGTAGCGCGAGCGCCCGAGGGAATTGCCAGGAATATAGCGGCGGGTTTTGTCCCAGGATTTAATGCGCGGGCCTGGGGGGTGATAGAAGGAGCAGGCGCATTGGGTTCTCAATATGTCGAGCGTCCTCTTGGGGTCAATGAGGGCAATGGGGCGTTCGGGTGGCTCCAGGCCAAGGCCGGGGAGTACCGAAGATTGCAAGAGGAAATGATGAGGGAGTGGACGGGGGATTATGCCTCGCGCGGGGATATTGAGAAAGGGATAGCGTCTGGTGGGCAATCTTTGGGAATGATGGCCCCCGGTCTGCTTTTGGCTATCGCTACAGGTAATCCGAAGTTTGCCATTGGATTAGGCGCGGCCCAGCAAGGGAGTGAATCCGTCACCAAGGCGTTGGATCAGGGGGCTTCGGCGGCAACGGCGCTTACTTTGGGTATAGAAGACGCCGGGGCGGAATGGGCCACCGAGATGTTGCCCATGGGGAAATTTATCTCTGATCTGAAGGTGGGCGCACCTTTTTTAAAGTTGTTGGGGAACCAGATGGTTCGGGAGGTTCCGAGCGAATTGGCGGCGACTGCTTGGCAGAATTTCAACGAGTGGGCCAATCTGCATCCAGAAAAGAATATCAGTCAGTATCTCAAAGAGCTTGTCCCCGACGAAGCTCAAACTGTCATTGCCACTATTACCCAAACATTTCTCACTGCGGGTCTAGGTCACACCGTCAACAGCTTTGCTACTCGCGCGGAAAAGGCCGCAACCGCTGAAACCAACGCACCCCAGTTGGAGAACATCGCCAAATTATCAGCAGCCAGTAAAACCCGCCAACGTGACCCGGAAACTTTCGAGCAGTTTGTAAAGGAAGGGGTCAAGGATAGGCCGGTCGATACTACCTTTATCGATGCCAACACTTTGTTTCAGTTAGGGATAGCCGAAGAGGTTGCCAATATTTCGCCTTCCGTTGCGGAACAGTTAACCACTGCGCGTGCCACGGGTGGGTTGATTGCCATTCCGACCGAGGAATACCTAACTCGTATTGCCCCCACGGAATTCTCGGGACCATTGTTGGACCATGTTAAGTTCGACCCGGATGGCTACACCCGTGCCGAATCTGCGGACTTCCTCAAGAACCACGCCGAGGAATTACAGGCAGAGGTCGAGCAGGTGCTGAAGGAAAGGCCAGGCGCTGAAATATTTCGAGAGAGTCAGGAGCGAGTAAAGCAACGCATCTTGGATGAATTGAATACTACCAATCGATTTCCCCAAGAGGTTAACCACCTATATGCAACCCTACCGGCTGCCTATGCGGCGACCCGTGCCGCGAAGATGGGTATCACCCCGGAACAGTTCTTTGATCGGAACCCGTTACGGGTGGTGGAGAAGAGTTTGGGTGGCGATGAGTATGGGCAGAAAGGACATGGACCTTTTGGGCCATCGCTTACGGACTACCACCATGATGCCCAGGGGGCCATCAGTAGGCTGATGGAAATGAAAACCGGTGAGGCTATCGGGGCGCTGCATCACCCGGACATCGGCGATATTGATCTGGTTTGGGGGGCGGAGGGGACAGGAGCGAGTGATGGCTATGGACTCGCAAAACTAGTGAAGTGGCACCCTGAAGTTATTTCAGATTTGCAAGGAATTCTGTCTGAAATGAAAGTGCATTCGCGTAGTGAGAACCGGGTTCAGCTTGAATCAGAAAAACATAAGGGCGGGGTGCGATTGCAATGGGACGGGGAATCAAAGCACTGGCTGCTTACTGCGTATGAAAAAAGAGGCGATGTGGTCACGAGGACGGACACTGACCACACTCAGGGTGAGGGTGACACAGCTCGCCCCACCGTCGCCTCCGAAGACATTGTAGACAAAGCCATCCAGGAATTCTACCAGGGGCAAGCCGTTCTCCGTGGTGCCTACAACCCCCTCGCCAACACCATTGTTCTGCTCCAGGACGCCGATCTGAGCACGTTTCTGCATGAGTTGGGTCATTATTTCTTCGAGAATGATATCCAGTTGGCAGGGGAGCTGCTGTTAAAGGAGCGAACCGAGACATTGAGTGCCGGTGAACAGGAGATCCTGGACGATGTTCACAAGCTGATGAACTCGCACGGCATCAGCGGGGGGCTCGATGAACAGGTGATGACCTGGGAACACCTCAGTCCAGAAGAACGACGCGCCCATCACGAAAAAACAGCGGAGTCGTTTGAACGCTACCTCATCGAAGGGAAGGCCCCCAGCATCGAATTGCACGGTGTTTTTCAGCGGTTCAGAGGTTTTCTTCTGAACGTGTACACCTCGCTTAAAAATTTCCTGAAGGGACATCCAGCTGCGGGCGAACTTTCCGACGAGGTGCGCGGAGTGTTTGATCGGATGCTGGCCACCAATGAGCAGATTGCATTGGCGGAAAAGGGGCGGTCGATGATGCCGCTCTTCACCGATTGGATCCAAGCAGAGAAAGCGGGGATAACATTGCAGGAGTTTGCGGACTATCACGCCCAGGACGCTAATGCCACCAATGATGCCATTCAGGAATTACAGGGGCGCGGGCTACGCGACATGCAATGGTCTTCGAATAAGCGGGGACGCATTATCAAGCAGCTTCAAAAGAAAGCGGATCAAGAACGGCGCATCACCCGTGTTGAAGCACGTCGTGAGGTGATGAGTCAACCTGTCTATCAGGCGTGGGATAAATTAGACCGAGGAGAACTGATAGAGGGAATGGAAACGAAAAAGAAAAGCGATCCCGATGTAGTCGATCCGTCGATGGATTCGCTGCTGACCGCAATGGCTAAGTTGGGGGGGCTGGACCGTGCAGAGGTCGAAGCGGATGGTTGGATTGACCCGAAAGAAAAATCTCCGATGCCGCTCTTCGGGAAGCCATCACTGCGGAAAACCGGGGGGTTGTCCGTCGATGCCATGAGTGAGGCACTGAGCCAGTATGGTTACCTGCGCCTGGATGAGCACGGGAAATGGGAGGTGGCCGAGTTGGAAGATAAAGTCAGGGACGAGTTAGCGGGTACTCCGCGCTACTCCAACGCGGTCGATCCGGATAGATTGGGGAGTCGTCTACTCAAAACTGGCGCCAAGGGGCGGTTAGATCGCGGCGGGTTGTTGGATATTGGGCTCTCCGAAGAACAAATATATGAGTTGGATAAGAAAGGGGTTACAGCGGCGGATGGAATCCATCCCGACCTAGCAGCGGAACGCCTGGGATTTTCTTCAGGGGATGAACTGGCGCGGGCCTTGATTGCAGCAGAACCGCCCAAATGGGCGATTGAGAAGCTCACAGATTTCAACATGCTGATTCGCCATGGGGAATTGGCTACACCGGAGGCGATTGAACGGGCCGCCGATCAGGCCATCCACACCGAGGTGCGGGCGCGTTTTGTGGCAACGGAAGAAGCTATCCTGGCGAAAGCGGTGGGTAAGCGCGGGGTGTTATTGAGTGCGGCCCGTGAGTTTGCCCATAAGATGATTAGTCAGCTCAAGGTCCGCGATGTCCGCCCCAGTCGATACTCCTCTGCTGGGGAGCGTGCGGCGCGTGTCGCAGTGAATGCGGAACGCAACGGTGATATAGCTACCGCTGCCGCTGAGAAGCGCAACCAGGTGATCAATATCCAGGCTGCGCGTGCCGCGCATTCGGCGCGTGAGGAGATAGAGGCAACCGTCAAATACCTGCGCGGATTTGCCAAGCCCACCATCCGCAAGAAACTTTCCAACGAGTATTTGGATCGGATAGACCGATTACTGGAAAATGTGGATCTCGCTAACCGGTCTCTCAAGCAGATTGATAGTGATAACAGTCTGCGCGGCTGGGTGGAGGCCAAGCTAAGTGAAGGCGAAGACCCAAGTATTTCCGAGGCGTTGTTATCGAAAGAGGACCGCGCCCGCTACCATGAGCGGCTCCAGGCTGTCAACGCCAACGGCGACCCTGTCTATAGGGACGAAGAGGCAGCCTTGATTTTGTTGGCCAGTTTCATCGATGACAGTGCCCAACGCTCATATAAGGAAATGACCGTCGAGGAATTGCGTGGTTTGCGCGACACGGTAAAGCAAATGGAACACCTGGCGCGGCGCGAGAAGGAAGTGATGACGAGTCAAGTGAGAATTTCGTATGAAGAAAAGAAAGCTCAACTCTGCGATGAGCTAGTAGCTAACGCCAGAGAGTCGGGAAAACATGTGGGTACCAGTGCCACGCTTATTGGCAGTAAAAAGGAAAAGATATCTGCTTATGGTGTAAGTCACATCAAGGTAGCCATCTGGGCGAAGATTTTTGGTGGGGGGAAAGAAAATGGAGTTTTCTGGAATACCTTTATCCGTAGTGCCAATGAACGCGCTACTTTCGAGGCATCGCGTCGTGCTGCGACTACCGAATTCCTGATGAAGATTATTAATCCCCTGCTCGATAAATTGAGCATTTCGGACATAGTGGGGAAAGGAAAATATTTTCCTGAGATTAAAGGGTCACTGAACTGGAAGCAGCGATTTAGCACTCTGCTGAATTGTGGTAACGAGAAGAATCTTCAACGTCTGATGGGGGGAGGTATCGCGGGAGTGGTTCCCAAGTTAGAAATCTCACAGATTAGGGCGATACTAAAAACATTTACTAGGGAAGAAGTACTTGCCGCTCAGGCAATTTGGGACCATTTCGAAAGCTTTCGGCCCGAAATGGCCGCCAAGGAATTGCGGGTGAACGGGGTAGAGCCAGAATGGGTTGCCGCAACTCCCTTCACGCTTGAAACCGTTGATGGGCATACCGTGGAGTTGCGGGGCGGTTATTTTCCGATTGTGTTCGACTCGAAGGCCAGCGTTGCCGCTCAACAACATGAGGATGCGCGCTCTGGTAAAGAATTGATGCAGGCAGCTTACTCCAAAACAACAACCAATCGGGGGCATTTTAAGGGAAGAGTGGAAGAGGTTCATGATCGACCATTGTTATTGACAATGCAGGCGCTTTACTCGGGATTTGATAATGTAATCCACGACCTTGCATGGCACGAGTGGGTGATTGATTTCAACAAGTTGATGAGCGGCCCAGTTCGTGATGCTATTCTCGACCACTACGGGGTGAATGTTTACCATGAAATAACCAGTTGGCGAGACAATATCATTGTTGGACCTCAGAAGATTAACGGTATAATGGAATATGCGGCTAGTTTTCTACGAAAGAATATCAGCCCGGCCGCATTAGCTTTCAATACAATCAGTGCGCCGCTTCAACTCGTCGGGATTATGCAGTCCGGTTCTATAGTGGGGTGGAAGTGGGTTGGCACGGGAATCCTTGAATACCTGAGAAATCCTCTGGAGAAAACAAGACAGGTAAATGGGTTGTCCGGCTTCATGGCCTCACGGACACGCACCATGTTTCGTGACCTCAACGAATTGCGTAATCGAGTGGAGGGTAAGACTTTAATGCGGGAGAAGTTTGAACGATACGAGTATTCCCTGATTTCGTTCTTCCAACAGATAGTAGACGTTATCACCTGGTTGGGCGCGTATCAAAAGGCATTGGGGGGCGAACATGATTTAGATACTGCGCGGGCGTTGGCTGATCAAGCGGTGAAAGATTCTCAGGGAGGTGGTGAAGTAGTTGATCAGGCGGGGGTTGTTCGGGGGTCTCAGGTGAATAGATTATTCACTGTGTTCTACGACTTTATGAATACTCAGGCAAATGTTTTGTATCTGAAAGGGGCGACGGCACAAAACAGAGCGGATATGTTCATGAACTTTGCGTTGGTGGGGGTATTGGCCCCCGTGCTGGGCGCGGTATTGAGGGATGCGTTAGTTCCAGGAGATTCTGGTAATTGGGACGACATGGAAAAGGCAATTAAGAAATTGGGTTTGGAGGTGGGCTCTAATTTTATAGGAATGTTTTTGTTGGCCAGGGAATTTAACGAAGTTCTTAAAGCATTCTATGGGGAAAGTCTTGGGTATCAAGGTCCTGCCGGTCTGCGTCCTGTTGCTGATTTGGTAAACCTAGGAAAACAGGCGGTGCAAGGTGATCTTGATTTGCCATTCTTTAAGGCGTTGGACAAAGTTTTGGGGGACTTTGCGCGTATTCCAGCGGTTCAGATAAATAGAACACTGACCGGGATTGATGCGTTGCGTGAAGGAAAGACTGACAACCCGGCCGCGCTTGTCTTTGGTTTCCAGCACAAGTAAGGCGGACGGCTATGACGAATATCGACTTATACCGAGTCTTTCCAATCATACAGCAGCAGATTAAGAAACTACACGATTTATTGAGTCGTTCTCTGCAATTTCCTGCATCGGAAGGATCTTTAAACGCAACGTTGCCGACGAAAGACCAAAGAAAGGGGAAGGTTGTTGCGTTCGATGACGTGAACGGTGACCTTGTAGTTGTTGATCAGCATGTCACGACAGCGGGGGAATTAGGTCTTGGTGATTCGGCAACGCGAGACGTAGGGACGGAATCGTGGAACGTGGCGGCTGGTAATTCTGTCGGGGACCTGAAAAAATATCTCGAAAATTCTGGGACCACGGCGGTAAATGCTGCAACGGTGCTAGATCTACGATCTCCAGAGAATCATTTAGTGAGTATTGATTCTTTAGGTGGAGGTATTACCGTAAGCGCGGTTCTATTGAATCGGTATCAGACCGTGAGATTAATATTCTCAGGGCATACAACGCTTAGACACGGGACGTATAGCTATGAAGGGACTCTATATACGCTAGACATGGGTGGTAGCGATATAGTTACCAATTATTTTGATACCTGCGAATTGGTTTCTGGTCCAGTAAATACCGTTACGTGTACAGCGTACTACCGCGCAAATGGCAAGCCGGTTCGGTTCCCGTCTACTAACGACCTTGGTCTCGGCGACGCGGCAACCCTTAGCGTAGGCACCACTGCGGGGACCGTTGCGGCGGGGAATCATAGCCACGTTTCTGGGACGTCAATAGCGGTGGGCACCCCGCTCGATATGCGAACGGGTACCGCAACGCACGTCCACATAACCGGGAGCGGGGATGTCGGCGCGTTCTACCTGAACGATGGGCAGGTAGTGATCCTGACGTTTGACGGAACCGTCAGATTCCATTGTGGTTATGACCGCTATAACTGTGCCCCTGGCTCTGATTCAAGCGGATGGGTCACTGTGGTCGCAGGGGACCGTCTGACGCTTGTGGGGAATGCCTCACAGGAGTCAGTATGTACGGGTTTTTTGCGCTGGACAGGTAAACCTGTGGTTCCTAATTCATATCAGGAGATTCCTGACGTTGATGACTACGGGGGGTTAACGGTAATGGCAATGGCTGCCCCAAGGATAACTAGTGGACACAGATTGGTATGGCTGCCGGCACTTAACCTGGTCGATGGGTCAGATACAGATACGGCCAGTCTAGGTTATGCGATTGGCATGACTTTAAATGCGGCAATTCAAGGAGACATGATCAGAGTTGCGATTTCTGGTAAGATATCAGAACCCTCATGGAGTTTTACGACTGGCCGTATATACGCTTTTGAAGGTGGGGCTTTTACGCAAACGCTCCCGTCAACAGGGGCTATGATATGTGTCGGCAGAGCACTTTCGAATACTGAGATGTATTTTCAACCTCAACCTACAATCATTCTTGGGTGATAAATGGCTACTAAATATTTGAAAAACGTTACAGGAACAATTACCGAACAATCGACTGTTTCGACGAGTGCAGGGGCGGGAGATGCGGATAAAATACCATCATTAAATGCGTCTGGTGTGCTTGATGATACGATCATAAATGCGTCTGCGACAGTATCAGCTAACAAAACCGCTAAATTAAATGCGTCTGGTGTACTAAATTCGGCACTATTCCAAGGAATTACGTCTACAGCTGGGGCGGGTGATACAGGTAAAACACCTATCCTCGATGCAGGCGGGAGGGTAGATACGTCATTTATGCCAATCGGGGTAGTTGCCGAGACAGCGATAATTGCGTCTAGTGAAAACCTGGTCGCTGGCGATTTTGTAAATGTCTGGAACTCCGCTGGAGCCCCTAAAGTTAGAAAAGCAGATGGATCTACATCAGGTAAAACCGCTGATGGTTTTGTTTTATCATCGGTTACCAGTCCTGCCAATGCAACCGTGTATTTTGAGGGATCGAATAATGCTGTTACTGGGGCGACCGCAGGGGTAGTTTTTCTTTCCGGGTCAGTCGCAGGAGGATTCACATCTACGGCTCCTACCGCAGCAGGATCTACAGTACAGAGAATCGGAGTGGCAACCAGTGCAACTAATATAAAATTCGTCCCCAGCGTTCCAGTCACATTAGCATAACTCATGTCTATAACTATTGGTGGGACACAAATATCATTGCCTACGTTATCGTCTGATGGGCTGATAGAAAACAGCGTGGTGACAGGCATCACAGCTAGCACAACACAGACTCAGGGGCAGATGCCATTAACAAAAGCAATTAATTGGGTGGGTACTGTCGCAAACGAAAATGATACGGTAACCCTACAAACCCCATCCGTAGGTACGAGAGTTGTCGTGATAAACACTGGCACTAATCCGTTAAAAATCTATCCCGCGAGCGGATGTAATTTAGGGGAGGGAGCAAATGGACCAACAACATTGCGACCGAATAGCGTTGCAACTTTCGCGGGAGTAACAACAACACGGCACGTTGTTGAATCATGCGGATTTAATGGTTTGCCAGTGAGCGATGTTCAAACAGGAATCACGGCTAGCGCGACGCAAACTCAGGGGCAGACGCCATTAACAAAATCAGTTAATTCGATAGGTACCGTCGCAAACGCGAACGATGTTGTCACGTTGATGAGCGTAATTGCAGGAGATAGGGTGACTATATTCAATAGGGGGGTGAACACACTACAGATATACCCTGCCAGTGGAGACAACGTAGGAAACGGTGCTAACATTTCAACTACAGTAGCGGCGGGGGGGTGCGCTGAATTCGTTGGGATTAGTTCAATATTGTGGGGGAGGGTTGTATGATAAATAGCCGCGACATTAACGACCTACACCCTACCGTAGCAAAAATGTGTAGAGATTTTATTGCAGAATGCGGCAATAAAAGAATCGACGTTATCATCACGTCAACGTACCGTGATAACGAGTCGCAAGCAGCGTTATATGCGCAAGGTAGAAGTTTTCCTGGGAAAAAAGTTACGAATGCTAAACCGGGGCGCAGTTTCCACAATTACCGGGTGGCGTTTGATTTCGTTCCAGTAGTTAGCGGGAAGCCAGTGTGGAATGATGTTGGGATATTCTCAATATGCGGCGGTATAGCCGAGAAATGCGGGCTTGAGTGGGCGGGGAGATGGAAAACTTTTAGAGAGTTGGCGCACTGTCAGTACACAGGAGGGTTGACGCTGGCAGATTTTAACGCAGGCAAAACGATGTCGTAGATTGTCCCGAGCGTAGCTGTACAGTAGAGGGGGTGCCGTTGTTCGAGTCCGACACCCGGCATTCCATCCAGAAAAACGTACACCGTTTTTCTACAGACTTATCCAGGAAGTTGCGTAAAATTATATAGTTACGTGATTATCCTAGTGATTATCTCTCGGTTTTTCCATGTTTTTGTAGGTTCCCACAGGTCATTGAGTGCGCCATAATTACGCCTTCGATTGCGCCAAGCGGAGGTAGACATGGCCACGTTTCGCAAGCGACCCAACGGATGGCGCGCAGAGGTGCGCCGCCGTGGTGCCTACAAGTCGGCCGATGGTTTCGCAACAAAGCGGGAGGCTCAAAACTGGGCAACGGAGGAGGAGGCAAGGATATTTGTCTGGCGCTGGTCGGGCGGCTCCAAGTGACAAGTTCTCAAAGGCGCTGGAACGCTACCGTGATGAGGTTTCAACGACAAAGCGTGGAGCTAAGAGGATGTCCGGCACAGAATTTGCATTATTTATGTTTTTATGATTTTCCTAAATATAATCAATGCACAACCTAAATGGACCATTGCCAAGTAATTTCTTGCTTTACAGATGTAACGGGTACGAATCGCCCGAAAACCTT